>CACWPR010000069.1:0-12851 GCA_902762855.1 Ruminococcus flavefaciens | reverse complement strand
AAGGACTACATCGGCCAGTCCGTAACTGTATGCGGTTGGGTCCGCACTTCAAGAAACTCAAAGAGCGTGGCTTTCATCGAGGTAAACGACGGAACTTCCCTGAAAAACGTTCAGGTAGTCGTTGAAAAGGGCGAAGGCTCAGACTACAAGGAGCCCAGAGTCGGCACATCTATCAAAGTCACCGGTAATGCAGTCGAGGGAAGAAACAATACTGTTGAGATAAACACAACTCCCGACGGCATCACTGTTTTCGGTGACGCTCCTACTGACTACCCCCTCCAGAAAAAGGGCTGCTCACTTGAATTCCTCCGTTCTATCCCGCATCTCAGAGGAAGAACGAACACTTTCAATGCTGTTTGGAGAGTCCGCTCCGTACTTGCTGCTGCTCTCCATGAATTCTTCCAGAGCAACAACTACGTTTATGTTAACACTCCCCTCATCACCGGCAGCGACTGCGAGGGTGCAGGTGAGATGTTCCAGGTAACTACAAACGGCTATACAACTGAGTTCAAGTCCGAGGAGGAGTACTACGCTAACGACTTCTTCGGCAAGAAGGCCGGCCTTTCAGTTTCCGGTCAGCTCGAAGGCGAAATGGCTGCTATGGCTATGGGCAAGATATACACCTTCGGACCTTCATTCCGTGCTGAGAACTCCAACACACCCAAGCATCTTGCTGAATTCTGGCACATCGAGCCTGAGGTAGCTTTCGCAGAGCTCGACGACGTTATCGAGATAGCTGAGGATATGCTTAAATTCGTCATCGGCAAGCTCCTTGAAAAGTGCCCCGATGAGATAGCATTCTTCGACGCTCACTTTGAAAAGGGTCTCAAGGCCCGCCTTGAAGAGCTCATCTCCCATGAGTTCGGCAGAGTTACCTACACTGAGGCTATCAAGCTCCTCCAGGAGTCAGGTGAGAAGTTCGTTTACCCCGTAGAATGGGGCTGCGACCTCCAGACTGAGCACGAGAGATACATCTCCGAGAAGGTGTTCAAGAAGGCCGTATTCGTTACAGATTACCCCAAGGAGATAAAGTCATTCTATATGAAGCAGAACCCCGACGGAAAGACCGTTGCTGCTGTTGACCTCCTTGTTCCCGGTGTCGGTGAGATAATCGGCGGCAGCGAGAGAGAGTACGACTACGACAAGCTCATCGCTGCTATGAAGGAGAGAAATATGAACCTCGACCTCTACTCAGACTACCTCGACCTCCGCAAGTTCGGTTCAGTTCCTCACGGCGGATTTGGCCTCGGTTTCGAGAGACTTATCATGTACACAACAGGCATGGCAAACATCCGTGACGTTATACTCTTCCCCAGAACCGTTGGTTCCATAAGATAAACCACTCCCTGCGAGGAAAACATTATGAAAAAGTTATTGGCTGCACTTTCAGCAGCAGTTATATCAGCAGGAGCACTTGTCTCCTGCGGCAGCTCCGGCTCATCCTCCTCAAAGGATGCTCAGCCGGCGGCTGTTGAAACAACCGCTCCGGACTACTCCTCCGGTGACGCATCGCTTATCGTCGGCAAATGGTATATGTCTCCGGAAACAGCCGAACAGCTCAAAACTGAATCAGACCTGGATGTGCTGACCACATCTTATATCGAATTCTTCGCTGACGGCTCTGTCAATGTCTTCGAGGAGGCAAATATGTCCTCCAACCTCTTCCTGACTGATGATATCATCAGCCTTAACGGTGACGAGACAGAATACACCTTCGACGGAAAAGATATAACAGTCCCAACCGGTGAAAGTACCGTATTATTCAAAAGAGCTGACTCTGATACCAGCAGTGAGCTCTACGGCACCTACACCTGCGAGGCTCTTTTCGGCAGCACAGATGTTAATATCTGCTTTATAGAAAGCGGAGTCACTTTATTAAGAATGGAAAACCTCACCACATTTATATATGACCCTTCAGCAAAAACACTGATACTGGACGACGGCAGCGGTACTGCTGATACCGCCTCCGCTACTAATGTTGAGCTGACTGATTCCAAGCTCATACTTACTGACAATGGCGGTACCTCAGGCATCTACGTAAAGGATGCTCCTGACCCTATAGACTATTCGTCTCTTAAATGATCTATCGTACAGCACATCAGCCGTCAATGGCGCCGGCTGGTGCTTAAATATCAAGTAAAGGAAAGTGATCTACTATGTCAAGAACGCTGTATATCCCAGAGGGCTACAAGTCCTCACTGACGCTGAGAGAAACTCAGCACGCAATCAAGTACATCAAGGACATCTTCCAGCAGGCACTGTCTATCGTACTCACCCTTGACCGTGTGTCCGCTCCTCTTATCGTAAGACAGGGCAGCGGCATCAACGATGACCTCAACGGTGTTGAGCGCAAGGTCGATTTCGACATCAAGGAAATAGACGGCAAGGCCGAGGTCGTTCAGTCCCTGGCTAAATGGAAGAGAATGGCTCTCTACCGCTACGGTTACGAGCCCGGCGAGGGTATCTACACCGACATGGAGGCTATCCGCCGTGATGACGATACCGATAACACCCACTCTATCTTCGTTGACCAGTGGGACTGGGAAAAGGTCATCACCCGTGAAAAGCGCACTGAGGAATACCTCAAGGATGCCGTAAGAAACGTGGTAAAGGCTGTTGTATACACAAAGCGCAAGGTCAGCCACCGTTATCCGGTACTCGGCGACAGGATAACTGATGAGGTTTTCTTCATCACTACTCAGGAGCTTGAGGATATGTACCCTGACAAGACTCCAAAGGAGCGTGAGGACCTTATCACCAAGGAGCACGGCACTGTTTTCCTCATGAAGATAGGCGGAAAGCTGGCCAGCGGTGAAAAGCACGACGGAAGAGCTCCCGACTACGACGACTGGGCTCTCAACGGAGATATTCTGTTCTGGGACAGCGTCCTTGACAGAGCTCTTGAAATATCCTCAATGGGTATACGTGTTGATGAGACTTCCCTTAAAACTCAGCTTGCAGAGTGCGGTGCTGAGGACAGGATGCAGTACAGGTATCATCAGATGATAGCTGACGGCACTCTTCCCCTTACTATAGGCGGCGGTATCGGACAGTCAAGACTCTGTATGCTCCTTCTCGAAAAGGCTCACATCGGAGAGGTACAGTCCTCCGTATGGCCTGAGGATATGATAGAGAAATGCGCTGAGGCAGGTATCACTCTGCTGTAACAAAACTCAGAAGTCAAAAAATAAAAAACTGAAGTTTTTTTCAAATATTATCTTAATTATTTTATTTGTTACTGCTCTCCCATCCGAGTCACTATGGGAGATGTATATATGAAATTCACAAAAATGCACGGCATCGGCAATGACTACATCTATGTCAACTGCTTTACCGAGACCGTCACTGACCCGGAAAAGGTCTCAGTGATTCTCAGCGATGTCCGCAAGGGCATAGGCTCCGACGGCCTTGTGCTCATCATGCCCTCCGATAAAGCCGATTTCCGCATGAGGATATTCAATGCCGACGGCTCCGAGGCTATGATGTGCGGCAACGCTACAAGATGTATCGGTAAGTACGTTTATGAGAAGTGTCTCACCGATAAGACCAAAATTACACTTGAAACAAACTCCGGCATAAAACACCTGACTCTTGCCGTCTCCGGCGGAAAGGTCAGCTCCGTTACTGTGGATATGGGCAAGGCTGTACTTGTACCAAAGGATATACCATTGAACAGTCCACTTGAACGATTCATCGCTCAGCCTGTTGAGGTCGGCGGACGTTCCTATGACATGACCTGCGTTTCTATGGGTAATCCCCACGCAGTGCTGTTCATGGACGATATAGACAGCCTGGACCTTGAAAAGCTGGGGCCGCAGTTCGAGAACCATGAACTGTTCCCTGCCCGTGTGAACACCGAGTTCATACAGGTAACAGACAGCCATACCCTCCGGATGAGAGTCTGGGAGCGTGGCAGCGGAGAGACCTTCGCCTGCGGTACAGGCGCCTGCGCCAGCGCAGTTGCAGCCGTACTCAACGGGATATGTCCCCGTGATGAGGATATACTCATCCACCTCAGAGGCGGTGACCTGGTGATAAACTACAGGTCCGACGAAACTGTCATCATGACCGGTCCGGCAGAGTTCATCTGCGAAGGCACCGTTGACGACGAATACATCGAAAAAGCAAAGGAGTATGCAATATGCCGCAGTTGAATGAAAATTTTCTCAGACTTGAGAAGAATTACCTTTTTATAAATATCGCAAAGAAAATAGCCGCTTTCAAGGAAAGCTCCCCCTCCGCTGACATAATCAGAATGGGTATCGGTGACGTTACCCTTCCTATCGCTCCAGTAGTCATCGAGGCCATGAAAAAGGGCTGTGACGAAATGGGTGTCAAGGAGACCTTCAAGGGATACGAGGACAGCGGCGCCGGTTATGACTTCCTCCGTGAGGCAGTTTCCGGCTATTATAAGAGCTTCGGAGCTGATATAGCCCCCTCGGAGATACGCATAAACGACGGTGCTAAGGCCGACTGTGGAAATATTGTGGACATCTTCGGAGATGACAATGTCATCCTCGTAACTGACCCGGCTTACCCGGTCTATGTGGACTCCAACCTCATGTGCGGAAGGAAAATAATCTATGCCGACTCCAACGAGGAGAACGGCTTTGCCGCAATGCCGGACTACAGCGTCCATGCGGATATTATCTATCTCTGTTCTCCAAACAACCCAACCGGCTCGGTCTACACAGCAGACCAGCTCAGAGTCTGGATAGACTACGCTAAGAAAAACAGCGCTGTTATCATCTACGATGCTGCTTATGAGGCCTTTATCACTGACCCTGACGTTCCAAGGAGCATTTTCTGCATCGAGGGCGCAAAGGAGTGCGCTATCGAGATGTGCTCCCTCTCTAAGACCGCCGGATTTACCGGTATGAGATGCGGATATACCGTTATCCCGGATGCTCTTAAAGTAAAATCCTCCGACGGAACCGACGTGTCCGTTGCTCAGATATGGGGACGCAGACAGGGAAGCAAGTTCAATGGTGTTTCCTATCCGGTACAATGTGCTGCTGCGGCTGTATTCACCGAGGAGGGGCTCCGCCAGGTACATGAGAACATCGCCTACTACCAGGAAAATGCACGTATCATAGCCGATACTATGACTAAACTCGGTGTGAAGTTCACAGGCGGTGTCAACTCCCCATACATCTGGTTCAAGTGCCCGAAGGACATGAAGAGCTGGGACTTCTTCGACCTTATGCTCGAAAAGATCGCAGTTGTGGGAACTCCCGGTGCAGGCTTCGGAAAGAACGGCGAGGGTTGGTTCAGACTCACTGCTTTCGGTGACAGACAGCGTACTATCGAAGCAATGGAAAGATTCTCCAAACTTGTCAGCTCACTCTGATAAATAAAAACTGAGGCATCCTGATAGGGATGCCTCTTTCACACCAAATAAAAAAGCCGCACTGACGTGCGGCTTTCGTGTTATCTTTTTCTGAACAGTTCTCTGAGCACCATTCCGGCTCCGGCGGCTGTCATGCCGAACATTATAACGAAGATGTAAGCTGATGTTGTCCGCCAGTATATCCTTGTGGTGAGCAGTACGCTCAGGAGAACTATCAGTACTCCTATCGCAAGGACGATCCAGCCGAATATCTTTCTGTCCATGAGTGTGAGCATTGCAATACCGGCTATCAGCGGCAGCATTATCATGCCGTTAGGCAGGTTGAATGAACCGATGTGAAAGAAATAGCTTCCGCTGCCCCATGTACTCGATACCGCAAGATTGTTGAAGATCATAAAGAGTCCGCCGCCAAGCAGAAGGAGTCCGATGAAAAATTTCAGGAGGTCTCCCCCTTCGCTGCTGCCGCTGTCATAGCTGCTGTAGCTGCTTTGGTTTTTGCTTTTGAGCTCGTTGTAGATCTTTTCGAGCTCCTTGTCACCTGTTGATCTTGCCAATACAGTGTACCCCCTACATCCTTATTTACAGGGTCAGAAGGTCCGCCCCTGCTGAGAATATTATACTTTATACCGCATTGTTTGTCAATAGGATACACCGAATTTTCATTTTTCTCCCACGTCATAGAGACTCATGATACCTCCAGCCAGCTTTTCCATGAGCTCAAGTACAGGTTTTATGCCCATATCGCAGTATTTGAAGTAGGTGTAGTAGCCGCCGTACATCATATAGGTCACGAGCATCCGACCCTCCTGACCGGAATTGTGGTCCGGAGCTACCTCATGGATGACCTTCATGAGCTCATCCTCGAATATCTCCATGAAGCTGGCACTGCGGCTGCCCTCGAAGAGTATCTTTATAAGCTGCTCATTGGCAACAAAGGCATCACCGAGCTGATGGATAAAGCTGCGGATGTCGGTCAGTATGACCTCCGGGTGCTGGATGCTCCTCAGAGTTGACTGCACGGTCTCCCTTTCAAGAGACTCGGAGAGGTCATAGATGTCACGGTAATGCAGGTAGAACGTTGCCTTGTTTATCTCGGCAAGGGCCGAGAGCTCCTTGACGCTTATCTTTTCCAGCGGTTTCCGTGAACGAAGCTGTAAAAATGCATTTATGATGCTCCTGCGGGTCTTTTCGATACGCATATCCATAAGAGAGGCCTCCTTTTTCGACTATTTTAGACAAGAGTCGCTTATTCGACTTATGTTAAAAAATGACTGTTGAAATTCTCTTACCGCCGCCATATAATATTATTATAATAGGAAAAAAACGTCCTGTCAATCAGGTTTTTCATAAATAAGACATCAAAGGAGGTAAATATGGACATCTATGGTTTCTACAAAGGCGAAGTCTTTGAGGCTTATGAGTATTTAGGCGCTCATGTCTCAGGAAAAGGCACTACCTTCCGCACCTACGCCCCGAATGCTTCAAAAGTTGCTGTTGTAGGCGATTTCAACGGCTGGAACGACCAGGATATGTCACCTGTTGCTGACGGAAACTTCTACGAGCTGACTATCCCGGAGGCTAAGGAGGGTATGCGCTACAAGTACCGTATCTACGACCGGAGAGGCCAGTTCATCGACCACTGTGACCCCTATGGATTCGGTATGGAGGTCCGTCCCGGTACCTGTTCTGTGATTCGCAGCATCGAAGGCTACAAGTTCTCTGATAAGGACTGGCTCAGCCGCCGCACTGACTGCCGTGACAAGCCTATGAACATCTATGAGGTCCACCTGGGTTCATGGAAAAGGAAAGCGGTCCCGGACTCTGACAGTGAAGCTGAGGACATCTCAGAACTCGCAATGTCAGGCGAAGAGATAATCGGCCATGAGGGCTGGTACTCCTACTCAGAGATAGCAGAGCAGCTCTCGGACTACGCTCTTGAATTCGGCTACAACTTCATCGAGCTCATGCCACTTGGTGAACATCCCTGTGATGAATCCTGGGGATACCAGAGCACCGGCTTCTTTGCTCCCACATCACGCTACGGCACTCCTGAACAACTCATGGAATTCGTGGATATATGCCACAAAAAGGGCATAGGAGTCATCGTTGACTTCGTACCGGTACACTTTGCTGTGGACCACTATGCTCTTACTGAGTATGACGGTACCCGGCTGTATGAGTTTCCCGATGACGAGGCAGCCTATAACGAATGGGGCAGCAGAAATTTCATGCACTCCAAGGGCGAGGTCCGCTCATTCATACAGTCCGCTGCAAACTACTGGCTCAGTGTCTACCACTTCGACGGTCTCCGCATGGATGCCATAAGAAATATGATATACTGGAACGGTCAGGAGTACCGTGGAGAGAACCGTACAGCTATAGAGTTCCTCAAGTCCATGAACTGCGGCCTGAAGGCCCGCCACCCCTCAGCAGTCATTGCCGCTGAGGACTCATCATCCTACCCGAAGGTAACTGCCCCCGTGTTCGACGGCGGTCTCGGTTTTGACTATAAATGGGACCTTGGCTGGATGCATGATACCCTCGAATACTTCCAGAGCGCCCCAATGTACCGCACCCGTGACTACCACAAGCTCACATTTTCTATGCTCTATTTCTATAATGAGAAGTACATCCTGCCGCTTTCTCACGATGAAGTAGTCCACGGAAAGGCCACTATCGCTCAGAAAATGAACGGCCAGTACCCAGAAAAATTCCCACAGGCACGAGCCATGTATATGTACATGATAGCACACCCCGGCAAGAAGCTCAACTTCATGGGCAACGAGCTGGCCCAGCTCAGGGAATGGGACGAAAAGCGTGAACAGGACTGGGATATGCTGAAATATCCCCTTCATGACTCCTTCCGGGAATATATCAAGGCCCTCAATCATATCTACCTGAAATACAATGCCCTCCACTATGACTTCGACCCCACCAATTTCATGTGGGACGACTGTAAGTCAGATATGAGGTGCGTTTATGCTATCCGACGCAAAAGCGCTGACGGCGACATCCTTGCAGTGCTGAATTTCTCGGACTGGTACCAGTCTGACTACTCCGTTACTATCGGTGACGGATTCACAGTAAGTCTCCTCATAGACTCCGACAACCAGATATACAGCGGCACTACTCCAGACGGCTCCACTGACTTCCGCTGTGAAGGGAATATGCTGAAAATGAACATCCCGCCCTACAGCGGAAGAATGTTCCTGCTCGCTCACGGCGGATGTGAAAACGGTGTGAAATCCTAATGATGAATATGTGACCTTTTCCGGAAGAATTGATTAGACTTTTCAATGCCGCTTGACAAAAACTCTGCCCTTGTGTATAATATGTATAAGAGACCGGGGCCAGCACTGCTCCGTTACATGAAAGGAAAATTACAATGAACACTTTAAAGAAAAGACTGATCTCACTGGCTCTTCTCACTTGTTTCGCATTCACTTCTGCTGTAGGCTGTTCCTCTAATGACAGCTCCAGCTCAGAAAAAGGCTATACATCCGGCAGCGATGTGCAGAACGGCACTGCTGCTGCTAACAACGCTTCACCGGCAGACGACGTAACTATCGCTGCTATCACCAATGAAGAAGGCAATCCTATCATTATGCCTATCCAGTCCGGTTCTATCAGCGGCGGAAATGTTACCGCTGACAACGGCATGAACCTCAACGGAGCCGACCCGGAATCTGTTGACTCTTCTCCTGAGCCGGCTACAGAGTCTGTTACTGTTGTTGACGAAAACGGTGAACCTGTTACTGAGTCCGTTGAAGTCACCAACGCAAGCGGTGAAACTGTAACTGAGGCAAACGGCCAGCCTGTTACAGAATTCGTTCCTGTAACATCTATTTCAAAGGCAGATAATGCCTCTGTTGAAAACTACACCAGCAACACTCAGGGCCAGTACATCCTCTGGGTAGACATCTCCAAGGACGAGAATTTCTTCTTTAATGACCAGTTCATTAAGGTGACTTTCAAGATAAAGGACAACATCCCTGAGGGAGACTATCCGATAACTCTTGTTACTGACTTCTCCTCTATCTCAGGTGTTTCTATCGAACCTGACAAGGTCGTAAACGGTACTATCAGAGTTGGCGGCTCCAAGATAGCTGCTGCTGACGTTTCATCTGAGAGCGGTTTCGTTGTATACGGTGACAACGTTAACGCAAAGCCCGGTGAGGAAGTTGAATTCTACATCAACTGCAAGAACAATCCCGGACTTGCTGCTATCCTCATGTGGTTCTACTATGACTCCAACGCTATGGATTTCGTTGATCTGGAATCTGTAGGCGAGTTCGGAGACATAGCTGCTAATCCCAGCACCGGTAAAAAGGGACAGTAAGGACTGATAACAAAACTCCGGCAGAGTTCATCTCTGCCGGAGTTTTTTGTCCTGCGGATATAGCCTTGGTCTATAGCCGGATATTTGATTATCGGATGAATTAATTTCAAAAAAGGGTTGACAAAGGAGTGCATATCTGCTATAATATAAACATACCAATCATATAGGAAATATAGAGGTTTCTATATCAGCCGGCTATGCCGGAATCTACTGTAAAGGAGTAATTATTATGAGCGTTTATCAGAAGATCACAGACCTTATAGGCGGAACTCCCCTCCTGGAGCTCACAAATACAGAAAAGGAGAACGGCCTCAATGCTAAGATAATCGCAAAGCTCGAGTACTTCAACCCGGCCGGAAGCGTCAAGGACAGAATAGCTAAGGCTATGATAGATGATGCCGAGGAAAAAGGACTCCTCAAACCCGGCAGTGTCATCATCGAGCCTACATCAGGTAATACAGGTATCGGACTTGCCGCTGTTGCTGCATCAAGAGGCTATCGTCTTATTATCGCTATGCCTGAGACCATGAGCATCGAGCGCCGCAACCTCATGAAGGCTTACGGTGCAGAGCTGGTACTCACAGAGGGCGCAAAGGGCATGAAGGGCGCTATCGCCAAGGCTCAGGAGCTTGCTCAGGAAATACCTGACAGCTACATCCCCTCACAGTTCACTAACCCTGCTAACCCTGCTATCCACGAAAAAACTACAGGTGTCGAGATATGGAACGACACTGACGGCAAGGTGGATATTTTCGTTGCCGGTGTAGGCACAGGCGGTACTGTCAGCGGTACAGGCGCTTATCTGAAGTCAAAGAATCCCGATGTAAAGATTGTCGCCGTTGAACCTAAGGGCTCCCCCGTTCTCTCAGAGGGTACAGCAGGTCCCCACAAGATCCAGGGTATAGGTGCAGGCTTCGTCCCTGAAACTCTCAACACAGACATCTATGACGAAGTCATCGCTGTTGAGAACGAAGATGCATTCGCTACAGGAAGAGCTATTGCAAGAAACGAAGGTGTACTTGTAGGTATTTCCTCCGGTGCTGCTGTATGGGCTGCTATCCAGCTTGCTAAGCGTCCTGAGAACAAGGGCAAGACCATTGTTGCTCTCCTCCCTGACACAGGTGAGCGCTATCTCTCCACTCCTATGTTTGAATAATGTATGAAAAAGGACTCCCTCATGGGAGTCCTTTCTTTTACTCTATCTCAGACTTTTGAAATGAGATGTATCCTACTATGGTCGATACTGCAAATACTGTAAGTCCGATAACACAGCATACTGCGGTGTGACAGGGCTCAGGGTCAACAGCCAGCTTGAACAGGGCCCCCTGAGCTTCGTATTTTGTAAGGAATGTGTTGATACAGCTCAGCTCCGTTACCTGATAGGCAAGTGAAAGCACAAGCTGGAACATGAGAACTCCGGCTATCGTCACGGAGTTGTAGGCTACAGGTTTTTTCAGCACATATCCAAGCATATTGAGCAAGCCTACAAGTCCAAGCATGACCGGGAGCTGCCTGATATTCGCCGCCAGAAGCGTTCCGAGAGACTTGCTGTAATCCGAACCGTTCACCGCCATATTTATGATATAGCAAACAATAGTGTTGAAAAAGACCAGAGTCAGGACAAGTCCAAGTATCATTGCATATTTCGAGAAATAGTACTGTTTTTTGGTAAACACCGAGGACAGAGTGTTCTTAACAGTATGATTTGAGAAGTCTGCCACCAGTACGCAGAATACTATGAATATCATCATATAGTAGAGATTCATGTTTGTGCCAATGAATTTCAGAGTGAACTGTTTTTTCTGCTCCGGTGTCTTTTTCTTGTCGATAGCATCCAGCATTGCGCCTAAGTCGTTGGTATCTACATCTTCATCATCAAAAGCCTCCATGATGTCCTGATTGGAAGATGAATTAGCGCTTCCTATCATACCAGGCTCCTTCATGGGCACTGATATGACTATCATAGCTAATGTGACGGCAAAAATTATGTATATTCCCTTGCCTCTGATTATCCTGAATATATCAGCTTTTATAAGATTGAACATCATTCATTTCCTCCCACAAGCGATTTGAAATACTCTTCCAGTGTTATTCCGGACTCGAACAGTGCAGATACCCCTATATCATGGCGGACGAGCTCTTTATTCAGTTCACAGGCTGTTATCCTGTTATCATATATCCTTATCTCAGAACTGTCAATGACCTTGTAGTCCTTTACCCCAAAGGAACCCTCTATCACTGATGCCGCCTTCTTTGTGCTGTCTGTATGTATAACGGTGCAGCGCATACACTCAACGTCCAGCTCGTCACGGGTCATTTCTTTCAGCGCCCTGCCCTTGTCAATGAAGAGAAATCGGTTTGCCACCATGTAGAGCTCTGAAAGTATGTGGCTTGATATCATCATAGTCACACCTCTTTCACTGCACATCCGGCTGAAGGTCTCCCTGAGCTCGCTGATGCCTATGGGGTCAAGGCCGTTTATAGGCTCGTCAAGTATCACGAAATCCGGGTCATCCATAAGTGCAAAGGCTATGCCAAGACGCTGCTTCATTCCCAGTGAGAATGTCTTGAACTTTTTGTCCCTGACCTCAGTCAGTCTGACTGTCTCAAGGGCAGAGTCTATCTTCTTCATGTCTGTGATGCCCTTCTGTATGGCATAGTACTTCAGATTGTTGTAGGCGGTCATATTCCCAAAAAATGCCGGGTTCTCAATAAGGCAGCCTATCCTGCCCTTCTCTTTGAAAATATTGCTGCCCTTTGCGGAGAACATCTCATATTCTCCGGCAGTCTTTTCAGTAAGTCCTGTGACAGTTTTCATTAATGTGGTCTTTCCGGCGCCGTTGCGTCCGATCAGGCCGTATATATTGCCTTTGCGGACCGTCATGTCAACTCTGTCCAGAGCCGTGAAACTGCCGTATTTCTTAGTCAGTCCCTTGGTCTGTAATATTATATCTTTCATCTCATATCCCTCCATCATAACTTCCCGGATACCGGACCTCTGTCCTCCCTTCCGGTCTATGTCTATATTATAGCATCAACTTCTAAAAAAACACTTAACATAAGTCTTAAAAAAGTCTTAAATCTTTCTTAGCGAAAAAAGCCGGAAAAGCTATTGACTTTTCTATTTAATAGGTATATAATTACAAACGCCGGACATGGTCC
>CACWPR010000068.1 GCA_902762855.1 Ruminococcus flavefaciens | reverse complement strand
CCTGAGCCATTCCGGCACGGCATTTAAGGACTATGGTGTTCATGGCGTAGTCTACTGAGAGCACTGCCTCTTCAAAAATGGACTTCTCTGCCATTGCTGAGGCAGGCAGAGTATACCTGTATACGCCCTTCCCATCACGTTTTTTTACGAGAGAGAGCTGCTGGATGTCCCTGGAAAGTGTTGCCTGTGTTGCTTTGATACCACGTTTGCCGAGCAGCTCAATGAGCAGCTCCTGTGTAGCTACCGGCTGTTCGGCTATTATTTCGAGTATTGCCTCGTGTCTCCTGTTTTTCATTTGTTCTCACCTTTTTATTTTATTGGTCTGCACAGCTTTCTGCATACAGACTCATGGAAGGAATTTCCTATCAGATTTATGAATTTTATATTGTGCTGCCCTCTTTTTATCTCTATCGACTGCTCCTCATGCAGTCGGAAGTGCAGCTCGCCGTCTACGTTTATGACCATGCACTCGTCTCCGGAGGTCTTGTTTGTGAGCCGGAGATTACGCCATGGCGAAAAAAGTGTTGCCCGTGAAAAAAGTGAGTGCGGACATATCAGTGTCATTTCAATACATTCAAGGTCTGGCTCGACTACCGGACCTCCTGCGGATAAGGCATATGCCGTTGAACCGGACGGGGTGCTGAAAAGGACTCCGTCTGCACGGTATTTTCCTACAAGATAGTCCTCGGAATATACTTCAAAATCACATATCCTGAAGCTCCCGGACCTGGCGGATACCTCGTTGAGTGCCGTGTGTACTGTGTCTCCCTCAGGCTCATGGAATGTTATGTCAAGAGTCATTCGTTCAGATATCTCGTATTCCCCGGTAGTCAGCAGGCTCAGCTTATCAAGCTGGTCTGCCTCAAGTCCGGCCATAAAGCCAAGGGTGCCGGTGTTTATGCCAAGCAGCTTTGTGTCGGTGCCTATCAGCTTCTTGGCACAGCGGAGTATTGTTCCGTCACCGCCTATCGCTATTACAAAATCAGCCGTTTTTGCCGATCCGCTGAGCTCCTCAAAGATAACATACGGCTTATCCGAGAACTCACCTTTGAAAATGCTGCTGACGCTTACATCTATCCCGGACTTGTGCAGGACGTCACAGGCTTCCCTGGCACAGGGAAGAGCATTCTTTTTCTGAAAATTCGGATAAAGTACTGCTTTCATAAGTTCACCTCAAAGCTGTTTGAAGGAACTCTCTGCAAGCTCCCTCAGGTCAAAGGCAGTATCTATTCCGCTGCCTTTTATAAGATGTACAAGATATTCTATATTTCCGCTTCCGCCCTTTATCGGGGATGATGTATAGCCGGCAGGCGTAAGTCCGGAGGTGCGGGCAAATGAGTCTATATCTTCAAGGACACGGAAATGGACCTTCTTGTCCTTTACCACTCCGCCTTTTCCTATATCCTTCCGGCCGGCTTCAAACTGTGGTTTTATGAGAACTGCACTGTGAGCGCCCTCTTTCAGCAGCTCGCATATCTTCGGCAGGATGAGTTTAAGGGATATGAAGCTCACATCAGCACTGATAAAGTCCACCTGTCCGCCGATGTCATCGGGCGATATATTTCGTATATCTGTTCCCTCCATGTTCACTACCCTGCTGTCTTCACGGAGAGACTGTGCAAGCTGTCCGTGACCCACGTCAACTGCGTATACCTTTGCAGCTCCGCAGCTAAGCATATACTCCGTGAAACCTCCTGTTGATGCTCCTATGTCTGCACAGGTGAGCCCCGTGAGGTCAAGTCCGAAGGTATTTACCGCCTTTTCCAGTTTCAGTGCTCCCCTGCCAACGTACTGCTCCGTCTCTGAGGATACCAGCTCGTCTTCGGGACCTACCTCAGCAGAGGGTTTTAAAGCCTGCGTCCCATTGACGGTCACGCTGCCGGACTTTATCATTTCCTTTGCCCGTTCACGGCTCCGTGCGATGCCTCTTGCTACAAGTTCACTGTCAAGTCTCGCCATTCATGACGCTCCTTTTCCGGATGTGCTCCGCCATTTTATCGCAGGTCAGTCCAAGCTCACTAAGTATCCCTCTGACCGGTCCCTGCTTGACGAAATCATCCGCAGTTATCCTGCTGTAATCTCCGGAATATCCGCATTCCGCCAGCCTGTCTCCGAGCTTTTCCGAAATGCTTCCCTCTCCCATGCTCTCCTCAAAAAACACTATCCTCTTGTATTCAAGTATCTCTCCTATGAGGCTGCGGCAGAGCGGGTATATCTTTGTGAGCTTCAACAGGTCACACTGTATCCCGTCGGAGCTGAGAAGTCCCTGTGCCTTGTATGCCTCGTTGAATATCCTTCCGTAGGATATGATGAGAGTGTCTGAGATATTCTCCCGGAGGAACATATACTCTGTATTGATGATGCTCCGGTTGAATGATACTTCCTCTGAGCCTCTGGGGTACCTTATCGCTGCAAGTCCCTTATTGGCATATATGGCCTTATTCATGCAGAGCTTCAGCTCGTCGTAGGAGGACGGGGAATATATTACTGTATTGGGTATGGATGTCAGCATAGGGACGTCAAGGAGACCCTGATGAGTCTCTCCATCCTCACCTACTATACCTGCCCTGTCTATTCCCAGCACTACGTGGAGCTTTCCTATCGAGACATCATGGACAAGCTGGTCGTAGCTTCTCTGCAGAAAGGTCGAATAGACCGCAAACACCGGTATCTGGCCCATTGAAGCCAGTCCACCGGCAAACGTCACGGCGTGCTGCTCGGCTATCCCCACATCGTAAAAACGCTCCGGGAACCTGTTGTGGAAGAACTGGAGTCCGGTACCGTACTTCATTGCCGCTGTTATTGCGACTATCCTGTCGTCCTTTTCCGCTATCTTTACAAGCTCCTTGCCGAACACTGTAGAGTAGCACTCGCAAACGGATACCTCCGGATTCCCGGTCACAATGTCGAAACGGGATATTCCATGGTACTCTCCGGGGTTTTTCTCTGCTGGGAGGTAGCCCTTTCCCTTGACAGTTTTTGCGTGTATGAGCACAGGACGATGATAGCTCTTGGCCATGTGGATGACTTCTTCGAGCTCACGGAGGTCATGGCCGTTTACAGGCCCCAGATATACGAATCCCATGTCCTCGAAGATCGTGCTCTGCTCGAACATCTTGTACTTCATGGAGCTCTTTATGTTACGGATGCTCTTCTGTATCGGTTTTCCCACAATGGGAAATTTTTCAAGTCCGCTCTCAACTGCTCTCTTGGTGTTCAGGTACTTCTCTGTATTCCGGAGGGAAGTAAGATACTTTGCAAGTGAGCCGACGCTCTTTGATATGGACATATTGTTGTCATTGAGTATGACGATGAGATTGGTGTTCTTGTCACGGCCGCAGTTATTCAGCGCTTCATAGAACATTCCTCCGGTCATGGCACCGTCGCCTATGACCGCTACTGCATAATTGTCTTTTCCCTGGAGCTTCATGGCCTCAGCTATGCCGCAGGCTACCGACACGGACGTACTGCTGTGTCCGCTGATGAATACATCGTGCTCGCTCTCCTCCGGCTTTGGAAATCCGGAAATTCCTCCTTTGCGGCGTATAGTCTGGAATTGCTCCAGACGTCCTGTGAGTATCTTGTGGGTGTAGGACTGATGTCCGACGTCCCATACTATGCGGTCATCCGGTGAGTTGAAATTGCGGTGTATAGCCATTGTGAGCTCCACAACTCCAAGATTCGATGCAAGGTGTCCGCCGTTTTTCGATACCGTAGTTATCAGGAGGTTCCTGATCTCACTGCACAGTCCGGCACATTGCTTCAGGGATAGATTTTTCAGATCTGCCGGAAGGTCCAGACTGGACAGCATTGTCTTGGTTTCAGAATTGGTATTTTCCTTCATTTTATACGATGCGGTTTTGTGTCCGCAGCTCCTTTATTTTAGTTTTTCCTGTTCAGGAGCAGCTCTGTGAGCTGTCTGAGGAAACTGTTATTTTCAAAATTCTCAAGCAGGAGCATAGCCTCTGATGTGATGCTTTCCGCTATTTCCTGCGCTTTCTCCACTCCGTATATAGTGACGAAGGTAGTCTTGTTCTCCTCTTCGTCGCTGCCTACCGGCTTTCCAAGCGCCTCTGTTGTGCTTGTTACATCAAGGATGTCGTCGATTATCTGAAAGGCCAGTCCCAGCTTGTAGCCGTAGTCTGCGGCGGCTGAAAGGACCTCAGGACTATCAGCACCTGCACATATGCATCCCATTACACATGAGACTGCTATGAGCTCGCCGGTCTTGTGACGATACATATTCCTGAGCTCAGGGTCTGTGACGTCTGAGCGCTCTTCGTTTTCCATATCTATGACCTGTCCGCCTATCATGCCGTTTCTTCCGACTGCTTTTGCCAGACGGCTGATGATGCTTATTTTCTGGTCAGGACTGAGTGCAGTGTCATCTGCGATGATGCCAAATGGCAGCACTGAAAGTGCGTCTCCGGCGAGAATAGCCATAGCCTCTCCGTACGCCTTGTGACATGACGGCTTTCCACGTCGGAAATCATCGTTGTCCATTGCCGGAAGGTCGTCGTGGATAAGAGAAAAGGTATGTATCATCTCAATAGCTGCTGCCGGAGCTGCTGCCTTGGATATGTCTCCTCCACAGGCTTCGCAGAACGCATATACAAGGACAGGACGTATCCTCTTTCCGCCAGCTTCAAGAGAGTAGTTCATGGCATCAATAAGGTCCTTCTGTGCTGCGGAGCTGTCATCATGGCAGTTGCAGCTCCGGAGTTTTTCCTCGGTGTACGCAATATATTCCTTAAACTTTTCGTTAAAATCGCTCATAATCAATTTTCAGCCGGTACTTCGCCGCTGTCCTCCGTTATTTTTATATGTGCCTCGCTGAGCTGTCTGCGGCATTCAGCAGACAGCTTTATCCCTTCGCCGTAGAGCTCAACGGCCTTTTCAAGGGGGATGTCTCCTTTTTCAAGCTCGGAGACTATTTTTCCAAGCCTGGCAAGATTATCTTCAAAGCTGATCTTTTCTTCCATTATTTCACCATTTTTCTGTTACTTCTGCATTTGCTCCTCCGCTGCCGAAACGTATGCTCAAAACGTCGCCTTTTTCCAGCTTTTCAGCGGAGTTCAGCAGCTCTTCGCCTTTGTATACAAGGGAATATCCTCTTGACAGCACTTTCAGCGGACTAAGACTGTCCAGCTTTGCGATGTGCTCTGACAGCTTGTGGTCAAGCCGCTCACAGTACCGCTCAAAGGAGTCTGAGCAGCGTTTTTCAAGGCTGTCTATACGCTGAGCTGTCAGCCTGAGACGGTTTTCCGGTGACTGTGCGGTGAGCCTTGCTGATATGGCCGAGTAACGGTCCTCTGCACGTCCGAGAGCTGCAAGGGAAGACTTCTCTATCCTCTGCTCGTACTTGTCAGTCATTTCCAGAAGGCTTTCTGCTGACGGTGCGGAAAGCTCTGCTGCTGCTGACGGTGTTGGTGCTCTCATATCTGCAACAAGGTCGGCTATAGTGAAGTCAGTTTCGTGTCCCACCGCCGATATTACCGGTACCTTGCAGTTATATATTGCATATGCCACCTTTTCTGTGTTGAAGGCTCCGAGGTCCTCTGCGGACCCTCCGCCTCGGCCGACTATTATCACGTCACAGCCGGCAGACTCCGCCCTGAGTATGCCTCTGCATATGGAGTCGGGGGCGCCTTCGCCCTGTACAAGGGCATTTACGGCATATATCTCTCCTATCGGATAACGGCGGCTGAGTACGTTTATTATATCCCTTACCGCTGCCCCGCTGAGGGACGTCACGGCTCCTATCTTTTTAGGGAGCCAGGGCAGCGGGCGTTTATGTGCCTGGTCGAAAAGTCCTGCCGCTGAGAGCTTCTTCTTGAGCTGTTCAAGTGCGGCTCCGGCTTTTCCTGCGCCCTCAGGCAATATATCATTCACGTAGAGCTGATAGGCTCCGTCCCTCTCATATACCGAGATGCTTCCGGAGACTACGACGGCCATTCCGTCCTCAGGTGTGAATTTCAGCCGTGATGCTGCTGATGCGAACATCACTGCTTTTATTGAGCTCTCAGCGTCCTTCAGGGTGAAATACATATGTCCGCTGCGGTAATGGTGTACGAAATTGGATATCTCTCCCTTCACCATTATCCCCTGAAGGTTTTTGTCGCCTTTGAGCCTGAAGCTGATATACTTGTTTATCTGTGTTACTGTAATGACCGGCATCATATCGCTCCTGTCTCTTTTATACAGCCGTATATGGCCACTCCTGCCGCATTGTCGCATGAGAACTCCGGCGCTGCGAAGGATGCTCCCGGGTAGCTGCGGAGTATACGCTCCTTTATCAGCTTGTCGGACATGACTCCCCCTGCATATAGTATCGGGAGTTCACCGTGGTCTGAAACTGCGGCTGCGGTCATTGCAACAATTGTTTCAGCTACGAAGTCAAGACAGCAGGCTGCGATATTCTCCGGACGTTCGCCGGAATCCAGCATCTGCCGGCATTTGTTCTCTATCCCGGACATACAGCAGTCATTCCCTTTGATGACGGGTTTGACCTTTATATGCTTATCCGCACCAAGCGCCAGCTTTTCCAGCTCTGCTCCGCATGGGAATCTGAGCCCCAGCATTACCCCTGTACGGTCAACTGCCTGTCCGGCTTTGAGGTCAAGGGAGGTGCCTATCTCGGAAATATCCATTACATTTTCACTGTCCGGCTCACAGAGAAGGCAGTCAGTTGTACCTCCGCTTACGTGGAAGGCTATGAACCTCTCGTTTACAAGGCTGAGCCTGTCCGCAGAATAAAGAGCTGCAAGGATGTGGCCTATCTGATGAGATGTCCTGTGTACAGGCACTCCGCTTATCGCTCCGTAGGACCTTGCAAATCCCTCTCCGCAGAGAAAGCACGGCATATATGAACCCTCAATGTTCCTCGGTCTTGCCGACGCTGAAACTGCCGCCGGGTGCAGACTGTACATACCGCAGAGCTGCTCTATCATGTCCGGGAGCTGCTTCGTATGGTGGAACACTGCGTCGCTCTGACGGAGACCAAGCTCTCCCTCTCTGACCGGAAGGAGCTTTTTCATCTGGTATACCTTCTTTTCTTCACTTACATAAACTGCTGCGGATGTCGTATAATTGCTGGTATCGACTCCCAGAAAATCAGGCATTTTCTTCCTCTTTCTTCTTTGAGTCCCTTGAAAATGCTCCCAGAACTCCGTTTATGAACGAGGTATCCTCCTGGTAAGTATAGGTCATTGAGAGCTTTATTGCCTCACTGATAGCGGCATTCATGGGAGTATTGTCGTCGTATATAGACTCGTAGAGCGCTATCCTCAGTATTGCAAGGTTCAGCTTGGATATTCTTGCGATGCTCCTGGACTTGCTGTAGCCGGAGATTATCTCGTCCAGCTCCTGGGCGTGTTCGAGAGTTCCCTCGACTATCTTTTTTACCTCGTCATTTACTGTTATCTCGTCTACCTCTTCGGCTATCTCGTAGAGGTCATTGATATCATCGTCACGCAGAAGCTGCTCAAATACCAGCTTGAATGCGCTGTCTCTTATTTCACGTCTTGTCATTTACTATCTCCTTACGCTATATTATTATTCAAAAACGACGCCGCTTATTGTCACGTTGACTCTTGCAACTGTGACACCTGTCATGTTCTGAACGTTTTCCTTGACTGCATTCTGGACGTCCTGAGCCACGTTGCAGGCCTTCTCTCCGCCCTTGACTTTTATCCTGAGGTCTATCGCTGCAACGTCTCCCATCATTGTTACCTTGATAGGGCCGTTCCTGCGAAGTCTGCTCATACGGTTTATCTCACCGCTGAGACCTGCCACTCCTTTTACATCAAGAGCGGCAAGTCTTGCAATGGTTATCATAACATCGTCCGATATTTTAAGTCTGCTTTTTACAGTATCTTTTGAAACATCCATTTTTTGGACCTCCGTTTCAGAAAAATTTGAGTGTTTCTTTTAATTAAAACTGCATAAACACTCTTACTTCTATATTATACCAAAAAAATTCAGAATGTTCAACTACTTTACCTCAAAAATTCTGATATTTTCTGCCGAAACATCAGATTCGTCCAGAATTATCTGTTTTATAGCCGCTGCCTGGGCCTTATCAAGGCCTTCTGTCTTGACTACGACCTTCGCAGAGGTGCCGTCAAGATAGGCTACGCAGTCATCAAAGCCCTGCGCTTTTACCAGAGATTCTATGGTCCCCTCGGATTCGATGAGCTTTGAGACCTCAACTGCGTCGATCGCACTCATGACCATTTCGTCCTCGGTGACATCCCCTCCTCCTATTATCATCTGGAGCGTCTGAACCGCTTCGTCACGGTCATTCATCTTGTCAAGCCTTGCCTGTGCAAAATAGTCAACTGCACTGTCTGCATCTGCACTGACAAATTCGGTCTCGCCATAGCTGACTATCTCATCCGGCTCGGACTTCGATGTGCTTTTGGCACTCTTTGCCGATGGTGCTGTTGCATAATTTATGTATACTGCTGCTGCAAGCATAAGTGTCAGGCAGCTCATGATTATATGTTTTTTTCCGATTATAAGTGTTGGCTTTTTCATTGATAATTCTCCTTTTTCATCATTCAAGTGTGGTAACGTATATTTTCCCTGTTGGGATGCCGAGTGCCGCTGATGCTGCACGGTATATCCGCTCCGTAACAGCCGGGTCTCCGCAGCCTGTGCAGGCTATTACTGCTCCCGTTATCTCAGGGGTACGGACTGTCTCTATCAGTGCGTTCTTTTCACTGCCTCCGCCTGTCATAACATACTTCTCTTCCTCCTCCGTCTTATTCTCTGAACGGCTGCTTTTCGCCTCCTTTGCATATACGTACTGCTCTCCGCTCCCTACCGTCAGGTATACCCTGACTCTGCCTGCACCCTCTATCTGTGAGAGAAATCCCTCCAGACGCTGTTCTGTCTCGCTGCAGTACACGGCTGTATCTGCATCCGGGTCCGGGACCTTGCTTTTTTCTTTGCTCCCGGTGCCCGGCATTAACGAGGACAGCAGTATCAGCAGGAGCCCTGCGGCTCCGAGTATCAGCACAAGTGCTTTGCTGTGTTTCCCGCCGGTCAGCTCTCTGAGTTTATCAGTAAGCCTCATCGACTACCTCCGTTTCTGCTCCAAGGCTCCGTCTGACCACATCTGCCGCTCCTGTAAAGTTGTCAGTGCTGAGCGTGACCTTATTAATAGATATGCTCCCGTCATCTGAAATATTAACCTCCGTTTCTATTTTATAGCAGCTTATTCCTGCGGCCTGTATCTGCTGAAGAAGTACCTCAGACACGTTGTATGAGACCTGTCTCCGGAGTGCATCACTGTACACCTCTATATGATAGTCGGTCTCTGTACCGTATCCCCCTGGCTCAGGGAGCTGAAAGTCTGTTCCGGCTCTGATAAAGGGGGTGATGACCACCGTTATGAGCACAAGGTCCAGTATGAACTTCATCTGACCTCTCAGCCGTGTGCCGGATACGAGACTTTCCACAATACATATCCCGGCTGATACGGCACATACCGCCGCTGTGCAGCTTTTGAATCCCTCCATTTTTCCTCCTAACCAAGCGACTGTACTACTATCCCTGTGCTGACTATCAGCATAACTCCATAGCTCACCAGAACGCTCATTGCTATGGCAAGCCCGCTGTCTATGCCCTTCATCAGCCTTACCAGAGAGTCAGCAGAGAGCAGCTCCGCTGCGGCAGTGCATATCCACATGACGAGCCTGAATATCATCAGCTCTATCATGGGCGGCAGCATTATAACTGCTATGGCAAAACAGCCTGCCGTACCCACTGTGGACCTTATGAGGTCAAAGCTGCTGCATACTGTTGCGTATGCGTCCGATACCGCTCCGCCTACTATGGGCACTGTGCCTGATATCATGAACTTTACGGTCTTTGCGGCGGCTCCGTCAGCCTTTGCCGAAAGCGTTGACCTCAGTGTGACAAATCCGGTGAAAAGCGTCATGAACACTGTGAGTCCCCAGGTGACTGCTTTTTTCATCAGAGCTGTAATCGAATCAGAGGGGGAATTGGGAAATACGCTGCCAGATACGGCAAGTGCTGCGTTCATAGTCAGCACGGGCATGAAAAAGCTCCCTGCGGCTGCCGCAAAGCCCTCTGATGCACCCAGTATCAGCAAATTATAAGCTCCGCCGGTAACTGCTCCTCCGGAGGCTATCGTTATCCCTGCGAATACCGGCACGAAAACCAGTATGAACCTGCTGGTCTGCTCAATCGATGTCAGCGAGGACTGGTATACCGTGAAAAGTGCAGGTGTTACTGCGGCTGCTGCTGTCATCACACATACCATGTCGTACATACGGCCGCTGTCCTTTATGAATCCTCCGCTGATGCCTTTCATCATAGAGGTGAAAACTATCACGGTAAGTAGTATCCCAAGAAGCCTCGCAGGTGCTTTCAGCCTGTCCGAAAGGGAATTTTTCACGGTTTCTGTGAGCTCCCTGAATGTCAGTCCGCTGATGTCACCATAGGTCCAGTCAATGTCGTAGTCTGAAAGTATGTCCTCAAGCTGCCCGGCTATCTCTGAGGTGCCGTCGTCATAATCACATTTTCCTGCTGCCGGCTCTGCTGCAAAGAGAAGTATGACCGCTGTCAGCAGTACTGTCACTATTTTTATTACTATCCTCATTCCAGAAGCTGTTCTATCCTTTCCAGCAGAGAACGCACCATTGGCAGGCTCATTACTGCAAGCGCTCCCCTGCCCCACATCTCAGCCGCCGTCGCTATGGCTGACTCTCCGCTGTCTGTACATATATCGCAGGTCATCTGCGTCAGAAAGCATATTGCTGCCGCTTTGAATATCAGTGACATATAGCTGTCCGGTATGCCTGCACCTGAGAAAATATCCCGGACCTCTTCAAGTACCGGGGCAAGGAACCCTGCTGCTGCCGTCATTACCGCTGCACAGGCTCCAAGTGCTGTGAGCATTGACTGCTCCCGGCAGTACTGTCTGAGAAGTACTGCAAGAAGTGCGGAGCAAAGACAGAATCCTGCTACTGAAAGACTGTTCTCTACCATAGGCCAAACACCGTTTTGACCGTCTCGAACAGGCTGCCTATCTCCTGGACTATGACTACAAGCACTACTATAAGTCCGGCAAGTGTTGTCATCATTGCCTGCTCTTCACGCTCTGCCCTTTTTAGTACCAGATTCAGTACGGCTACTATTATGCCGGTGCCGGCTATCTTAAATATGAGGTCGATGTCCATATGCTTTCCCTTTCGTCATATCACAAGTATCCCTGCCATTGCCCCGAACAGCGTTCCTGCACAGCAATACAGCCTTGTTCGCTTTGAGAGCTCCTCACGGCGCTTTGACTCTGTTTCCAGGAGCTGCTCTTCAAGTACTGCTATTGCCGCAAGCTGCCCCTCTATGTCCGTGGAGCCGAGTTCTTCTCCCAGGCTGAGAAGCAGACGCTTTTCTTCCGGAGGTATTCTGTCCTTTTCTACAAGGCTCCGCCAGACTCTCCGGTAGTCCTCGTCCGGGCTGAAATGCTCAGGGAGCTCTGACACAAATCCCAGACTTTCAAGTCCATCTGTCCTTTTAAGTTCTGCGGAAAGCCGGTACAGGTCCATGCCGGTCCCTCTTATCATTGCATATGTGTGCCGGAGAAGTGTTCCTGCTGCCCGGCATACCTCCAGCTCACGGCGCAGCTTTTCCGACGCTGATGCTCCTGCTGCTGCTCCGGCTAATATGAACATCACCGCTGCTCCTATCCTCAGAAACATTCCTAAGCCTCCTGACTTCTCTTATCTTTGACGGCGCACTTCCGCCTTCAAGTATCACCGCATAGCTGAACACTCCGGACTCTATCAGCGGACGTGCGGCTTTCCGCCGGAATATGTCGTCATAGCTCTCCGCATGAAGCGTAGCTGTGAACCTTACTCCGGAGCCGTGTCCGCTGAGTATCGCTTCGGTGTCCTTTTCTCCGGCTATCTCGTCACAGAATATCATCTCCGGGGACAGCGTCCTTATGGCCATTGCTATGCCCTCTGCACGTCCGCTGCCCGATATTACGTCGGTAAGCTCCCCTATGTCATTGCTGTAGCCTCCGCCTGACAGAGCCGCTATCTCGTCCCTCTCGTCTATCAGGACCGTTTTCATCCTGTTGCCGCAGAGCCTGCACAGGTCACGGAGCAGTGTGGTCTTGCCGGAATTTACACCTCCGCATATCAGTATACTGCTGCGGCATCCTCCCGTGATGCGGAAAAGCTCCTCTCCGCAGCCGGGTATGCTGCGGGATATTCTGAAATTGAGCCCGGTGATCTCTGTGAGCCTGGGCTCCCCTCCCTGGGAAAAGCTCCCTGAGGCTCCGACTCTCACTCCGCTGCCAAGGACGAAAAAGCCTTCTCTCAGCTCCCTTGAGCAGCTATGTACGGAGTACCTGCAAAGTGCATCTGTTATGGCTCTTAGCTGCTCAGGTGTTACTGTTATACAGCGGCTGTCCTCAGGAGATGCTGAAAGTCTGCCGTCATTTGTCAGGTAACGGACCTTGTCCGGGTAGATGTATGCCGCCATCCGCCGGCTGTGGAGCCTTATCTCTGTGAGGCTCCTCAGGTTTTCCTCAGGAACTTTTTTCATTGCTGCTCTCAGCTCCGGGACGATGTACCCGCAGATAAGGCCGTATGTATCTTCCGCTTTCATCTCACTCGCCTCCTTCCACTTAATCATATTCCCGGAGGACAGGCAATATGACAAAAGCTCACCCTTTTTCAAAGGTGAGCTTCTGCTTTAACGGTCAGTCTACTGATTTCAGCGACTCGGCCATGTTTATTTTTTCCAGCTTCCGTGACATGAACAGGTCAACGGCAAAATTGAATACGAATGTGAGTATAACGCTGTAGATATAGCTTACAGGTCTTATCTTTACGCTGAATGAGACAAGGTCTACCACTATCTGCGCCATTATGAAACGGTGCAGGAGTATGCCGAGCCCAAGACCTATTGCTGTGCCGGCTGCGGTGAGGGCGATGTTCTCACGGAGCACGTATGCTGAGGTCTCTCCGGGGAAGAATCCAAGTACCTTTATCGTGGCTATCTCCCTTATACGCTCGGTGATATTGATGTTGGTCAGGTTGTATATGACTATGAATGCGAGTCCGGCTGCACTGGCTATAACGAGCAGAACGATGTAGTTGAGACTGCTCATCATATTGGCCATCCGGACTTTAAGGTCCTCATATATCACCGTTGTGGTTATCTGCTTGTTCTTCATGAAAGGTGAGGCTGACTCATGGATGTCGCCGGAGCCTTCAAAGTTTATATATGCTGCATTGAATACTGCATCTGTGCCGAGCTGCTCACGGACTGTCTCAGGAGATATGAAAACATAGTTGTAAACGTGGTTCTCGAATACTCCGACTACCTTTACACGGAGCTCCCTCATGCTGTCATCACGGAGGACTATCTCATCTCCGATGTCTGCACCGTAGCGCTCCTGTATGCTGTTGCTGACTATGGCTTCTCCGGCTGATGGAGTGCTGACTGCGGTGCCGTCTTTCTTATGGAACCTGAAAAAGCTGTCTATCCGGCTAAAGTCCTCAGGTACCACCAGGTCGATGCTCTTTACTTTGTCTCCGCAGAGAAGGTCCCAGCTCGATTCACGGAAGTACAGATACTCCGATGTGCTGCTTTCAAGCTCCTCTGCGACATTGTCCGGGACTGTGCCGTCCTCGTTGGTATTGAACACTATGGACGCATCAGCTACGAGTATCTCTTCATACTGCATTTCAGCAAAGCCTGCTATGGAGTCCTTCAGTCCGAAGCCTGTCAGCAGGAGCGCTGTACATCCGCTTATTCCCGTTATCATCATGAAAAGCCGCTTCTTATACCGGAAAATGTTCCTTATAGATACCTTATAAAGAAATTTCAGTCTGTTCCATATGAAAGGCATTCTTTCCAGCAGGACTCTCTTTCCTGCTTTCGGCGCCTTGGGCCGCATAAGACTTGCGGAGGTCTCTGAAAGCTCATACCGGCAGGTCAGCCAGGTCACTCCCATTGAACCTGTCAGTGAAACTGCAAGTGCTCCTGCTGCAAGTGCCGGGTCAAATATGAACCTCATGGGCAGGGGGACGTACATCAGCTTATAGGTCATCCAGATGACTCCCGGAAACAGGAATATGCCTACTGTATAGCCTATCACGCAGCCTATCAGTGCAGCACTGCCGGAATAGAACATATACCTGAGCATTATTGAACTGTCCGGATAGCCGAGTGCCTTGAAAACGCCTATCTGCGTCCTCTGCTCCTCGACCATGCGGCTCATGGTGGTCATGCAGACAAGAGCGGCTACAAGTATGAAGAATATCGGGAATACTCTCGCCACCTGTGCAACTATCTCCGAGTCGCTCTCGAAGCAGGCATAGCCTATGTTGGTATTGCGGTCAAGGACGTAGACAGAAGGTGCCTCAGATGCCGGTATGCCCAGCTTTTCCATGTAGGTACTGCTGCTGTCTGCGGCTGTTTCTGCGGCTAAAGCCTCCCAGCGGTCCCGTCTTTCGTGGATGTAGTCCTTGTAATCGTCGGAGTATATCTCATAGTCGTGTATATCTCAGTGTACCTGTCCATTGCAAAGGCCTCCGGCCGGATGTACAGGAAGCCTGTAACCGAGCCGTTGCCGATAGAGGTCGTCCCCCGTTCAAAGTTCACATAGTACGGTGAATAGGCCTTTCCTACTACCTTGAATGTGCGGTACCGCAGTGACTCTGCCGTTTTATCGTCGTTCTCTGCGGAAAGTGTTACCTCTGTTCCTATGTCAGGGACCTTGTTCATATCTGCGTCTACCACGCACTCATCCGGTGCCTGGGGAAGCCGTCCCTCTACTATGTCAAGTGTGTTCAGGTCAGTGGTTATGGAATGTGTACGCAGTACGTTTTCCTTACCGTTTTTATAATTATATATGGCGTCAAGGCTGTATGCAGCTTCACTGCACCGGACATCGTTCTCATTGCTGAAAGTCTCTGCGTCCTCTGCGGACCAGCCTGCTGAGGAGAGTATCCGGAAGTCATAGAGCTCATGCTCCCTCATAAAGCTGTCTACAGTGTGGACCATCGCCGGAGTGGTTATCCGGACTCCCGAAAAAAATCCCACTCCAAGGGCAATGATAGCAAGTATGGCGAAATACCGGCCAAAGCTGCCTTTTATCTCCCTGACTGCCGCCTTTTTCATCATTGAGCCCATGCCGTCACCACTCTATATCTGCGATATCCTTTATATCGCTGTTCATGCGTATGTCCGATATGGTGCCGCTCTTTACGGTGATTATTCTGTCTGCCATGCCGGCTATCGCCTGATTATGTGTTATGACCACTACTGTCATACCGCTCTTCCGGCAGGTGTCCTGGAGGAGCTTCAGCACGGACTTTCCGGTATTATAGTCCAGCGCACCTGTAGGCTCGTCACACAGCAGCAGCTTAGGATTCTTGGCAAGTGCTCTTGCGATCGCGACCCTCTGCTGTTCTCCTCCGGAGAGCTGTGCAGGGAAATTCTTCATTCTTTCGCTGAGCCCCACCTGTTCAAGGACCTTTGCCGCATCGAGGGGGTCACGGCATATCTGAGCCGCAAGCTCCACATTTTCAAGAGCTGTAAGGTTCTGGACCAGATTGTAAAACTGGAATACAAAGCCTATATCGTATCTGCGGTAGGCTGTGAGCTCCTTTTTGCCCAGCTTTGATATGTCCCTGCCGTCCAGAGTGACGCTGCCTGAGGTCAGGGTATCCATGCCGCCGAGGATATTAAGTATGGTAGTCTTTCCTGCACCGGAGGCTCCCACTATAACACAGAATTCCCCTTTTCCTATCTGGAAATCAACGTCGTGAAGCGCCTCTATCTCGACCTCACCGGTGCGGTAGACCTTCCTTACGTTCCTGAATTCAACATATTCGCTCATATTACCAGGTCTGCCCTCTCTGTCGGTTTGCAGGTGCTTATATAGTAGTCCTCTGCCGGGAAGTACCTCTCGTCGTACTTCTTCTGTATCTCGTCCCTGCTGCCGATGTAGCCGTCACGTTCGAGGACCCTTTGGAGCCTTGTTTCCTTGGGGACGTCCATATACACCACTGAATCGAATGCACCTGCCAGCTCTTCACGCATGAGGAACACCCCTTCGGCTATGACTACGCTCCCCTCAGGGACATCGAAGGCAGTGAGCTTGTAGGTGTCGTTCTCTTTGTCGTAGAGCTCTATGGGGCTCAGAGGCTTTCCTGCCTTTATCTTTCCTATGACCTCTCTCATGAAATAGTCATACCGCCATTGCAGATAGTAGTACTGCTCCCACTGCGGATATGCGTCGTTGTATCTTACGGCCCTTGGATGGATGAAGTCGTCGATGTGGAATACGACTGTATTTCTTCCCTCTGCTGAAAGTGAATCGGAGAGCGACTGGGCAAGTGTGCTTTTTCCGGCGCCTCCGGGCCCGTCAAGTCCGAGTATAACTGTCTTTGCTGTGTATGAGTTTTCATTTATTAGTTCTATTATTTTGTTTATCATAGCTACCTCCAATAGTTTTACTCCTCAATGATACTATATTTTCCCGGATATGTCAAGGCAGAAAAATGCCCCGCTGAACTCAGCGGGACATTCATGTTACTGTTTACTTGATAACGCCTATTCCCCAGATAGTGAAATCTGTGCCGGCATTTTCCATGCTTATGGATACATCCAGTTCACCGGACTCACTCTGGTAATAGCCGAGCTCTGCGTCAGGTCCGCCCCAGGTGTACTGCTTGCTTCCGTTTACCTTTGTGGTCTTGCCGTTTACTGTTACGTTGATACTGCCCATTCCTGATGAATTAGCCTTGAATACTATGACGAGTCCCTTGCCTGTTGTCTTGAAGGTCATGGGTGTATTTGCACTGTTCTTCTGGAAGGTGTAGCCGTAAGGCAGTGAACCATAGCCTGTTCCTGCTGTGAAGGAACCTGCGCTGAATCCGCTGAGGTCTGAAACAGAGGCATTCGCACAGCTTGCATACTCGGAACCATAGACCGTTGTGGTGGGTATGGAGTAGGATGCAGAGCTGTTCTCTGTCTTCATTGCCTGACGGAAGAAGTATGCGAGGCAGTCAGAGATGAGCTGTCCGCCTTTATCATGGGGATGATATTCGTCTGTGTAGTAGTCTGAGGTCGAAAGAAATCCGCTGTTGAATGCCTTTGTGAGGGCATTGTCCATGCTTATAACAGGTACGTCGAAGTTCTTTCCTATAGCTGCCATCTGAGTCTGGCTGGAGAACCCTCCCTTCGCTCTGTTGATGAGCACTATGACAGCAGGCTCATTGGGCTGTGAGAGGCACTTCTTTACAAGGCTCTCGAAGGACTTCTTGTACATGATGTCCTCGTGGTCGTTGACGGAGAATTCGAGGAAGATTATGTCAGGTGAACTGCTCAGGATGTCCTTATCGCTGCGGACAAGTCCGACAACTGAGGAAGTACCGGACATTCCTGCGTTTATCTCCTTGAAGGTGCCCTTTGCAAAGGTGTCATCTACATAGCTCGAAAAGGGTGCAGTGTACTTCTTTCCCTCGGTTATAGAACCTCCGAGATAGGCTACAGTCAGAGGCTTTCCCTCCTCTGCATCACTGAGCTTGGATGCAAGCCTGTAGGTGTTGCCCATGCTGTAAATGGTGTCCTTATAGAAGTTTATCCATTCTGCTGATGCCGTCTCTGTGTATGTGTCCCAGGGGTTGTTTACG
>CACWPR010000067.1 GCA_902762855.1 Ruminococcus flavefaciens | reverse complement strand
GAGCGTCCTCAGTGTAGTAGGTGTAGGCTGTACGCTTTGTGAAGCTGGCCACTCCCAGAGGTGAGAAGAAACGTGCCGTTCCGCTGGTGGGAAGAACGTGGTTAGGACCTGCAAAGTAGTCTCCGAGAGGCTCAGATGCGTAGTGTCCGAGGAATATGGAGCCTGCATTGTCAAGGCTGCCAAGGAGCTCGAAGGGGTCCTTCATGAGAACTTCAAGGTGTTCGGGAGCTATCTCGTTTGCAAGCTCCACGCACTTCTCACGGCTGTCAGCGATGATGACTGCGCCGTAGTCCTCCAGTGACTTCTCAATGATAGCCTTTCTCTCCAGATACTCCTTCTGGCGGTCTATCTCCTTTATTGTATCATCGGCAAGCTGCTCGCTGGTTGTCACCATTATAGCAGATGCGAGCACGTCGTGCTCTGCCTGGGACATGAGGTCTGCCGCTGCAAACTTCGGGTTTGCAGTCTCGTCAGCAATGACCAGTATCTCACTGGGTCCTGCTATCATGTCGATGTCCACAACTCCGTAGAGGAGCTTCTTCGCTGTGGCAACGTAGATGTTTCCGGGTCCTACTATCTTGTCGCACTTGGGTATCTCCTCAGTGCCGTATGCAAGGGCAGCGATAGCCTGAGCTCCGCCGGAGAGGAACACACGGTCAACTCCGCAGATAGCTGCTGCAACGAGGATGTCCTTGTTGGGAGTACCGTCCTTCAGAGGAGGTGTAACCATGATTATCTCCTTGACTCCTGCTATCTTGGCAGGAACAGCGTTCATCAGCACGCTTGAAGGGTAAGCGGCTGTACCGCCAGGAACGTAGAGTCCCACACGGGAAAGTCCACGGACACGCTGTCCGAGGATGACTCCGTTCTCCTTGGGAGCGATGAAGCTCTGCTCCACCTGTCTCTGGTGGAAGTCAGCGATATTTGCCTGTGCGTTGAGGAGAGCCTCAACGAAGTCCTGGTCTGCCTCGGTGAGAGCGTCATTGATGACCTCTCTGGGCACCTCGTAGTACTGAGGGAGGCTGCCGTCGAATTTCAGTGTATAGTTCTTTACGGCCTCGTCGCCGTTGTTCTTTACGTTCTCGATTATCTCGGAAACTACCTCTGTGACCTTCTTGTTGGTCTCGCCGCTGCGCTTTTTGAGGTCAGCGAGGAAATTCTTTTCATCGGTCCCGTTTGCAAATATCTTTTTCATTACAGATTCTCCTCTATCAGTTGTATCAGATTGTCTATCTCAGCGTGTCTCAGCTTGAGGCTTACTGTGTTTGCGATGAGTCTTGCAGAAATGGGAGCTACGTCCTCAATGACTTCAAGTCCGTTCTCCTTGAGGGTAGTTCCGGTCTCAACGATGTCCACGATGCCGTCTGCCAGTTCAAGGAGAGGTGCCAGCTCAACTGAGCCCTCTATCTTGATTATCTCGGTGTCCATGCCCTTCTTCTCAAAGAAACGGCGGGAAACGTTGGGGTATTTTGTAGCAATGGTCTTGATGCCGTAGCCGCTGTAGAAGTCGTAGCCCTTCTTGGTTGCCAGTGCGAACTTGCACTTGCCGAATCCCAGGTCTACCAGCTCGTAGAACTTGCCTTCCATTTCCATTATAGTGTCCTTGCCCACAACGCCCATGTCGCAGACGCCGTGCTCAACGTAGGTTATAACGTCGTTGGCCTTGGCCAGGACCACTTCAAGGTTGCCGTCAGGTACGGGAAGTATGAGCTTTCTGCCCTTTTCACGTACAGCAGTGCAGTCGAAACCCAGCTTTTCAAGGAGTCCCACTGTGTCCTTTTCCAGTCTGCCCTTGGTGAGGGCTATCCTTATAGGCTTGTTCATTCCTGTACCTCCTTGTTCCTCTCGTCGATGACGATGACCTTTGCTATCTTGTTCTCCATTGCGTAGGCTCTTGCAGAAGTCAGGTCGTCGAAGAGTGCGTTCTCGACTATCAAGCCCTGCTCACGGAGCTCCTGAGCGGCTTTGAGTGCAGCTACTTCGCAGTCCTTTTCCGCATATACCAGAACGTCGGTACGGGGAATTGCCGGGAGCACTCCGCTCTTCTCGATGACCTTTGAAACGGCATTTACGTTTATAGCGAATCCAACGGCAGGAACGTCGTAGCCGAACTCGGAGATGAGCCTGTCGTAGCGTCCTCCGGAGATGACCTCCTCGCCGTGTCCCTGTAAATAGCCCTTTATGATAAGACCTGTGTAGTAGTCGGTCTTATTGACCAGGCCCAGGTCAACGGTGATAGCGCCTGCATCGCCGCATATCTCAGCGGCATCCAGATATATCTCACGGAGCTCCTCAAGGATGTGCCTGATGTTCTCGTCGGGCATGAGCTCCTCAGCCTTGTCAAAGACCTCGATGCCGCCGAAGAGTGCCGGCAGCTTTTTCAGTGCGGCAGTCACGGGACTTGCGCCCAGTGAATCCAGCAGGTCGTTGAGAGCCGGGAAGTTCTTTCCCTCGATGTTCTGACGTATCTTCTCCTTCACATTGTCGGAGACTTCAAGGCGGTCAACGAGCTCCTTGAAAATGCCGATATTGCCTATTTCAAGGGAGAATTCCATGTCGAAGGACCTCAGTGACTCAACGGCAGTGGAGATGACCTCCAGGTCTGCTATTTTCAGGTCGGAGCCGATGAGCTCGATGCCTGCCTGGACTATCTCGTCACTGCGGCCTTTGAGGGCCGGCTCAGTGCGGTAGACGGTCTGGTTGTAGCAGAGCTTCAGAGGGAGCATAGCGTCCCTGAGCCTTGTAGCCACCACTCTTGCGATAGGCATTGTGGAGTCCGGGCGCATTACAAGGAGACGTCCCTTGCTGTCTGTGAGCTTATAGAGATTCTCCTGAGGGAAGTAGCTTGAATTGAGATTGAAAACGTCGAAGAACTCCAGTCCCGGAGTTATCATTTCGCTGTATCCACGGCTCTTGAAGAGCTCGAAGAGACTTTTTTCTATATCACGTCTGACGATGCACTCACCGAAGAGAAGGTCCTTTGTGCCTTCGGGAGTGATAAGGTCGTAATTTCGCATTATATACCTCCTGACAGGTGCAGCGGAGCCGCACACTTTAGTCTGCTAATGTATTACTATGGTAATATGATAACATATTACTAAAACAAAGTCAAGTCAAAACAGTGACAACTGTGAAGAATCGGGCAATTCACCAAAAGCACCTATGCTTTTCAGCACATCTATTGTTGTTTTTGACGCACCGCTCATCTCCTGGAACTCCTCAATGGAGATGAATCCGCCCTTCTGAGCCGCCTCGTAAAGGCCCTTTGCGGCGTTCTCACCGACACCGCTCATGGCTGAGAATGGTATCCTCAGCTTGCCGTCCTCCACAAGATAGTCCGTGGCGTGGGACTTGAAAAGGTCTATAGGCAGGAACTCGTAGCCTCTTGACAGCATCTCGTTGGTTATGAGCAGGATGTCGTAGAGGTCGGTCTCCTTCTTGGTACGGTCATTGCCCAGAGCTTTCAGCTCCTCTATCCTTGCCCTGACTGCCCCTTTTCCCTTGACCGCAAGCTCAGCGTCGAAGTCCTCGCCTCTTACCGAGAAGTAGGTAGCGTAGTACTCCAGCGGCATATGGAGCTTGAACCAGCCCAGCTTTATGGCTGCGATAACGTAGGCCGCCGCATGGGCCTTGGGGAACATATACTTTATTTTAAGACAGCTCTCGATGTACCACTCCGGGACGTTGTGGTCACGGAGCATCTGGATTATCTCCGGTGTGAATTGCTTGGGCGCCTTGCCCTTACGGGTCCACTCCATTATCTGGAAGGCCATTTTCGGCTCAACACCCTTGTAAAGCAGGTATGTCATGATGCTGTCACGGGTACCGATAACGTCGGAAATGGTGCAGACTCCCTGGTCTATGAGGTCCTTGGCATTGCCCAGCCATACGTCAGTACCGTGGGAAAGTCCCGATATTTGCAGGAAGTCGCTGAACTTCGTGGGCTTTGCGTCAAGGAGCATCTGAATGGTGAAGCCGGTGCCCATTTCGGGGATGCCCAGACTTCCGGTCTGGCAGTATATCTCCTCCGGTGTGACTCCCAGAACGTCGCAGTTCGTACACATACGTATAACGTCCGGGTCAGAGGTGGGGACGTCCTTTATTTTCAGTCCCGTAAGGTCCTCCAGGTGCTTGTAGAGGGTGGGAACAACGTGTCCCAGCTCGTCCAGCTTGAGGATAGTGTCGTGGAGGGAGTTGAAGTCGAAGTGGGTGGTGATGACCTCGGAGTCAGGAGAGTCCGCCGGGTGCTGGACGGGTGTGAAGTCGTAAACGTCGTAGTCCGAGGGCACGACTACCATTCCTCCGGGGTGCTGTCCGGTAGTCCTCTTGATGCCGGTACAGCCGATAGCAAGGCGGTTCATCTCGCAGTTATTGAGGGTTATCCCGTTGTCCTCGCAGTACTTCTTGACGTAGCCGTAGGCGGTCTTGTCAGCCACCGCAGAGATAGTCCCGGCCTTGAACACGTTGGACTTGCCGAAGAGCTGTTCCGTATAGCGGTGAGCCCAGAACTGGTACTCGCCGGAGAAGTTGAGGTCTATATCAGGAGCCTTGTCGCCGTCAAAGCCCAGGAAGGTCTCGAAGGGGATGTCGTGGCCGTCACGGAGCATATCTGTGCCGCAGTCCGGGCAGTTCTTCTGAGGAAGGTCAAAGCCGGAGCCGTAGACACCGTCCAGCAGGAACTCGCTGTGCTTGCACTTGGGGCAGATGTAGTGGGGCGGAAGAGGGTTTACCTCGGAGATACCGGCCATATTAGCCACGAATGAGGAGCCGACGGAGCCTCGTGAGCCTACCAGGTAGCCGTTGTCCACGGAGTTCCACACCAGCTTCTGAGCGATGATGTAGAGCACTGAGAATCCGTGCTTGATGATAGACGAAAGCTCTCTGTCAAGGCGCTTGTCCACCAGCTCAGGGAGGGGGTCGCCGTATATCTCGTGAGCCTTTTCGTGGGTGATACGCACCAGCTCTTCCTCAGCGCCGTCGATAGTGGGAGTGAAGGTGCCCTTTGGAATGGGGCGGACCACCTCTATCATGTCGGCTATCATATTGGTGTTGGTGATGACCACTTCCTTCGCCTTATCAGGTCCCAGGAACTCGAACTCCGCAAGCATCTCCTCGGTGGTGCGGAAGTACAGAGGAGCCTGATTTTCGGCATCCTTGAAGCCCATGCTCGCAAGGATTATCTTCCTGTAGATGCCGTCCTTGGGGTCAATGAAGTGGACGTCGCAGGTGGCGCAGACAGGTATTCCCAGCTTGTCGCCCAGAGCGACTATCCTGCGGTCATAGTCCCGGAGCTCCTCGTCATTCTCGGCAGTTCCCTCACGGACCATGAATTCGTTGTTTGCGATAGGCTGTATCTCCAGATAGTCGTAGAACCTTGCCAGCTCTTCTATCTTCTCCTCCGGGGCCTTGTTGACCATAGCCTGGAAGAGCTCTCCGGCCTCGCAGGCGCTTCCGAAGATGAGTCCCTCACGGTGCTCCTGGAGCACGGACTTGGGGATGAGGGGCTTTTTGTAGAAGTAGTTGAGGTTGCTGTAGGAGACCAGTCTGTAGAGGTTTTTCAGTCCTGCCTGATTGCGGACCAGGATTATCTGGTGGTAAGATTTCAGCTTTTTGACCTCTATCTCACCGGCCTTGGAGTTGAGCTCGTCAAGGGTATGGAGGTCCTTGTCGCTGACCAGACGTCCCACCAGCTCTATGTATATCTTGGCCAGCATGAGAGCGTCGTCGGAGGCTCTGTGGTGGTCGAACTTGCCCAGTTTAAGCTGCTTAGCCACCAGATTCAGCTTGTGGCGTCCCATTTCCGGGAGCATGGCCTGACACAGGATGAGGGTATCTATCCAGTTGTACCTGAACTCTATCCCCTGCCGCTTGCAGACCTCGTTGATGAAGTTGGTGTCGAATGTAGCATTGTGAGCGGCCAGCACCGGGGACTCTCCGCAGAATTCCATGAACATCTCAAGTGCCTGTTTTTCGCCGGGAGCGTCCTTTACGTCCTCGTCGCTGATGCCTGTGAGCTCGGTTATCTTCTCCGGGATGTGCTTTCCGGGGTTGACCTTGGTGTTGAAGCTGTCCACCACCTGGAGGTTTTTCAGCTTTACAGCGCCTATCTCTGTGAGACGGTCGGAGTTGAAGTTCAGTCCGGTAGTCTCAACGTCGAAAACTATTATCTCGTCATTGACGCTCCGGGAGTCCGGAGATTTCAGGATGAGCGGCCTGTCAAGGTCGTTGACCACATAGGCCTCCATGCCGTAGATGACCTTGAAGTTCTTCGGCATATTGTACATACAGTCCGGGAAGGCCTGTACACAGCCGTGGTCGGTGATAGCCATTGCCGGGTGTCCCCAGGCGGCGGCACGGTTTATGAGAGTTACCGGGTCGGTGACAGCGTCCATTGCGGACATATTGGTATGGCAGTGGAGCTCCACACGCTTTTCCGGGTAGTTGTCCATTTTCGGGATGCGCTTTACCTTTATAAGTGAGTGAGGAGAGATGACTATGTCCCTTGCGTAGGAGTCGTAGTCCACCTTTCCCATTGCAAGGAGGGTGGTACCCTTTTTCAGTGAGGCCAGCTTCATGTCCTCTATCTCCTTGTTAGTGCCGAATATCTTCACTTTCAGGGAGCCGCTGTAGTCGGTGATGTCGAAGGTGGCAACTGTCTTTTCGTTGCGGAGCTCCTTAATCTCGGAGGCGAACACATCTCCCACAACCACCAGCTTTTCGCCAAGATGCTGGACGGCCTCGTTTATGGAGACCGGCTTCTGCCGGATAGCCTTGCCCTTGACTATCTCAGCGGACTCGGAGTCGAAGCCGGTGTCAAGAGCGCTGATGTCAACGGTGGCAGTGGGCACAGCGGAGCGTATCTCCTCTTCCAGGAGCTCCTCCTTTGACTTCTCAGGGACGAGCTGACTGCTGTAGTCCGGGAGCTCTGCCGTGAGCCGCTCCACCATGCTGTCGTACTCCTGAGCAGCGGCTGAGTCGTCGCCGGTGAGCTTTATGCTCACTCTCCGTCCGAACTGGTTGTAGATGAGCTGGGAAAAGCTCTTCACAAAGCCGAATCTGGTGAGTATGTCCAGTCCGCCGTGGGAAAGTCCGATGCTGAGGACGTCGTCCCTGAAGGATATGTCTGCGCCGTCGAGAAAGCCGTTGACCACGGAGATGTCCCTTTTGAGGAGGGTGATGAGCTCACCGCAGCAGTCCAGCCCGAAGAGCTCCTCCGGATAGCGGCAGTTGAGCCGTACACGGTCCACCTTTATAGCCTCTTCTACGGCCTTTTCAAAGGAGAAGATGTCCTGGGAGGGCACCAGAGCTCCGAAATGGGCGAAGAAGTTTATCCTGTCCATATTCTCGGAGTAGGTCAGCTTGTATATCTCACCCTCCCTGACGGACTCAGGTATCTCAGGGCCGTATTCTTTCAGGAATTCCGCTAAATTTATGTTCATATCACAGCTTGTCCACCTCTGCGAGAAGCTCGGTGACAATGTCCTCCTCCTTGATTTTTCGCTGAGTGCCGTCCTTGCGGAAGATAACAGCACAGCCGTCGCCGCCGGCAATGCCCACGTCAGCCTCTCTTGCCTCGCCGGGACCGTTCACCACGCATCCCATAACGGCAACGGTAATGTCCTTGTCCAGGTCCTTGACGGCCTCCTCCACTTTCTTTGCGGTGCCGATGAGGTCGATGCGGGTCCTTCCGCAGGTGGGACATGAAACAAGCCGGACGCCTCCCCTTTTGCCTATGCACCGGAGGATGTCCTTGGCGGCCTCTATCTCCTTAACGGGGTCGTCGGTCAGTGAGACACGGATAGTCTCACCGATGCCGTCCAGGAGGAGTGAGCCTATGCCGGCGGCGGACTTGATAAGTCCCATTCTCTCAGTGCCGGCCTCGGTGACTCCCAGATGCAGAGGGTAGCTGCACTTCTCTGCGGCGAGCCTGTAGGAGGCTATCATCCTGCCCACGTCCGATGACTTTATGGATATGACGATGTCCTTGAAGTCGAAGTGCTCCAGCATAGCGGCATGGCCCATGGCGCTCTCAACGAGGGCCTCAGGGGTTGGAGAGCCGTACTTGGCAAGTATCTCTCTTTCCAGGGAGCCTGAGTTCACACCTATGCGGATAGGGATATTCCTTGAACGGCAGGCATCCACCACCTTTTTGACACGGTCCATTCCGCCGATATTTCCGGGATTTATCCTTATCTTGTCAACTCCGGCAGCGGCGGCCTCTATGGCCAGCCTGTAGTCGAAGTGGATGTCGGCCACCAGGGGGATGCTGACCGCCTCCTTTATAGCAGGGATGAGCTTCACAGCAGCCATGTCCGGGATAGCCGCACGGACTATCTCACAGCCGGCCTTTTCCAGCTCCACAGCCTGTCTGACGCTGCCCTCGATGTCGTCGGAGCGGACGTTGAGCATTGACTGTATATAGATATGTTTTCCGTCGAGCACACAGCTCCCGACTTTTACGGGTCTGACGTTTCTCATAGTTTAACCTCCTGTGATTATGCGGGCGATGTCGTTGTATGTTGCAAATATCATGATGCCGAAGAGCAGGAACATACCGGCCAGGTGGACGTATCCCTCATGCTCAGGCTTTACGGGCTTTCTGCGGACCAGCTCTATAAGGCAGAAGAGGAGCCTTCCGCCGTCAAGTCCGGGAACGGGCAGCAGGTTGAAGATGCCCACGTTTATGGTGATGAGTGCTGAGATGTAGAGGAGGTTGAAAAGCGCATCCTTCTTGTCCTCACTCTCCTTGGCGACCTCGTTTATCTCGGAGACTACTCCCACAGGTCCGGAGACCTCTTCTTTCTCCACCTTTCCGGTGGCGAGCTGTTTCAGTGAGAGTCCCACGATATGGCTCATGGAGAGGAAAATGTCGCCGGAGCCCTTCACGACAGTGAGGGGGTTTTTGTCCAGCCTTTCCAGTCCGAAGTCTATCTCGTCGGTGCTGCCGGGGTAGTTGTCCTTGAACTTCACACTTGTAAAGCTGACAGTCTTTCCGTCACGCTTGACGGTTACTGAGCGGGTGCCGTCGTCGTTGGAGGCCTTCATGGTGAAGATGTAGTTCAGGTCAAGGACGCTGAAAACTCTCGTGCCGTCTATCTTCTTTATGACGTCCCCGTGTTCAAGTCCGGACTTGTAGCTGTCTGCGTAATAGGTCACGGTGCCGTCCTCATTTCTGACTCCGCTGAATCCGCTTATCTTGTTGGTGGGGACCTTATCCATCATGCACACCATGCCGATGAGGAGGACAAATCCCAGGACGAAGTTCATGAATGCACCTGCCGCAAGGACTATCATCCTCTTCCACAGCTTTGCCTTCCGGAAGCTCCTTTCATCCTCGGTGTCGGAGTCCTCGCCCTCCATAGCGCAGTATCCTCCCACAGGGAGAGCACGGAGGGAGTACATAGTCTCTCCCTTTTTCTTCTGGATTATCTTCGGACCCATGCCCACGGAGAATTCCAGTACATTGATGCCGCTGAGCTTGGCACAGATGAAATGGCCGAACTCATGAACGGTGACTATAAGACCAAAAATTATAAGTGCGATAACAATGCCCATGTAAAAATTCCTTTCGCTGCGGCTTACCTGCCGGATGAAATATGCTCTCTGACGAAGCTCCTTGCTGCGGAGTCTGCCTTCATTACGTCCTCATAGGAAGCTATCCCGGTGTGAGGGAAGCTGTCAAGGACTGAGGAGACTATCTCCCCTATCTCGATGAACTCTATCTCGTCATTGAGGAATGCACGGACGGCCTCCTCGTTGGCTGAATTTACCAGACAGGGGTAGGCTCCTCCACGCTTTATGGCTTCGATAGCCGCTCCGAGACACTTGAATGTGCCGATGTCAGGCTTTTCAAAGGTGAGCCTGCCGTAGTCAGTCAGGGAGAGCCTTCCGGTAGGGCAGCTCACTCTGTCCGGGTAGAGAAGAGCGTACTGGATAGGTATTTTCATGTCCGGCACACCGAGCTGGGCGATGACTGAATAGTCGTCGTACTCCACAGCGGAATGCACCACGCTCTGACGGTGTACCACTATCTCTATCTGGTCAGGCTCCAGGTCAAAGAGCCACTTTGCCTCGATGAACTCCAGACCCTTGTTCATAAGGGTGGCGGAGTCAATGGTTATCTTGTTTCCCATGTCCCAGTTGGGGTGGTGGAGTGCCTGTTCCTTGGTGACGCTCCTGAGCTCCTCATAGGACTTGCCGAAGAAGGGTCCGCCGGAGGCTGTGAGGATGACCTTGCTGAGCTGTGACCTCTTATTGCCCTGCAAGCACTGGAATATAGCCGAATGCTCGCTGTCCACCGGGTAGAGCTTTATGCCCTTTCTGGCGATGCTGTCCATGACCAGCTCACCGCCTGCCACAAGGGTCTCCTTGTTGGCGAGGGCAATGTCCTTGCCGGCGTCGATAGCGGTGAGAGTGGGAAGAAGTCCCACCATGCCCACTACCGAGTTGAGGACGATGTCGGTCCGGGGAAGGGCGGCTATCTCACAGAGTCCCTCCATGCCGCAGACCACCTTTATATCTGTATCACTGAGCCGCTGTCTGAGCTCCTTGTATTTTTCCTCGTTATAGATGCCCACGAATTCCGGGCGGAATTTCCTTGCCTGTTCCTCCAGCAGACCGATGCTGCTGTGAGCGGCAAGAGCAGTTATGCCGAGGCCGTGCTTTTCGCAGACCTCCAGTGCCTGAGTTCCTATCGAGCCGGTAGAGCCGAGTACCGAGACTGTCTTATTCATATTTAGCTCTCCTTTTTCAGGGAAAGGCTCCCCGATAATTTTATGTTGATGACCCCGATAAAATGCGAAAGGGACTATACGCAGAAATACGTTAGTCTCCTTTCGCAGATATTTACCGTCATTGTTTGCTGATGACGTCCAATAAAGAAATCATAGCGTAGAATGTGGGCAGTACGAAGAGAACGCTGTCGAAGCGGTCCATAAGTCCGCCGTGACCGGGCATTATCTTTCCGTAGTCCTTGAAGCCTATCTGGCGCTTGACCATAGATGCGGACAGGTCTCCCACAGTTCCGATAACAGCGCAGACTGCGCCTATGATGAATGCAAAAACGGCAGTACCTATATAGTTGCTGCCTAAGAGTTCAGAAGAAGCACCGGCTTTTCCGTAGATAAGGAAAGCGGCGGCAAAGACGATACCTGTAGTAAGGATACCTCCCACGAAGCCCTCGATAGTCTTTTTAGGGCTTATCTCAGGGCAGAGCTTGTGCTTTCCGAAGGCAACTCCGGTGAAGTAGGCGCCGGTATCGGCTATCCACGCACCGCAGAGTCCCATAATGAGGAGGAAAAGTCCGTTCTCGCTGTCCATGCGGTCGATGCGTACCATAGTGGACATAGCCTGAGGTACCAGGACCATGCTTGCAAGGGCAAAGAATATCTGCTCATAGCGGAGCTCCTTGTGTCTGCGGAGCCATGTCACAAAGACCACAAAGGCCGCAGCAAGGGTGACAGCAAAGGCGATAACAGAGACCTCTCCGTGGTAGATGATGTCCTGGTAGGTGTCGTCACCGCAGCAGGCAATGTCCTCGCTCTCACAGAAGAACTGATACAGAAAGGGCATAGCCACACCGCAGAGCTCCACAGCCATGAATACCGGGAACACCTTTTCCAGCTTGACTGCACGGAGGAGCTCAAAGAGCATAACAGCGACCATAGCTGAAACAGCAATGGGCAGCAGAAGAGTGTCGTGGAAAATGAATACCAGGACCATTAAGGCCGCACCAACGGCTCCCGAAATAATACGTGTAAGCATCAGACACCTCCGAAACGGCGCTGACGGCGGCTGAATTCGATGAGTGCCTTGTCCAGCTCGGCAGGAGTGAAGTCCGGCCAGAGGATGTCAGTGAAGTAGTACTCCGCATAGGCGCACTGCCAGATGAGATAGTTAGAAAGGCGCATCTCTCCGCTGGGACGGATGACCAGGTCAACGTCCGGGATGCCCTTTGTGTAGAGCTCCCCTGCAATGGAGTCCTCAGTGATGTCCTCAGGGCGCAGCTCGCCGTTTACAGCCTTCTGAGCCAGAGCTCTTGCAGCGTGGGCAAGCTCGTCACGGCCGCCGTAGTTGACAGCCATCATGAGGGTCATCTCGTCGTACTTTGCAGTGTCCTCTTCGAGCTTTATCATTTTCTCCTGGAGGTCCTGGTCAAAGGCAGACTTGTCCCCTAAAAACACCATACGTGTGTTCTCACTGAGGAAGTTGCGGACGTCCACGATATAGTCACGGAAGAGCTCCATGATAGTATTGACCTCGTCCTTGGGACGCTGCCAGTTTTCAGTTGAGAATGCGTAGAAAGAGATATTTTTCAGACCGATGTCCTTGCAGTAGCGGACTATCTTCTTGAAGTTCTTAGCCCCTTCCCTGTGGCCGAACGACCTGGGCAGGCCGCGCTTTTTGGCCCACCTGCCGTTGCCGTCCATAATAAAGCCTACGTGTGCCGGAAGGACCTCCGGCAGAGTAAGCTCTTCTTTATCTTTTTTTCCGAATAATGCCATTATATCACCATTAAACAGTCATTATCTCTTTTTCCTTGTCTGCAACAGCCTTGTCAACGTCAGCGCAGAACTTGTCGGTGATGTCCTGGACCTTCTTCTCGCAGTCCTTCAGGTCGTCCTCGGTTATCTCGGAGCTCTTCTGCATCTTCTTGAGCTTATCCATAGTGTCACGGCGGATAGAGCGGACAGTTACCTTGCACTCCTCACCGTACTTCTTGACGGTCTTGCAGAGCTCCTTACGTCTGTCCTCAGTGAGCTGAGGGAAGGCAAGTCTGATAACGCTGCCGTCGTTAGTGGGGTTGATGCCGATGTCAGAGGCCTGGATAGCCTTCTCGATGAGCTTTAAAGTGGACTTGTCCCAGGGCTGGATAACGAGTATCCTTGCCTCTGAAACGGAAACTGCTGCCATCTGGTTAACGGGAGTGGGAGCTCCGTAGTAGTCAACGAGCACCTTGTCGAGGATGCCGGGGTTAGCTCTTCCTGCACGGATAGAAGCGAATTCATTGCCCAGAGCGTTGAGGCTCTTGTTCATTTTTTCCTTAGCTGCATTGATAGTCTCTTTCATGGTTAAAATTCCTTTCGATATGTGTTGGTTTATCAGTCTTCTGAAACGATAGTTCCTACGTCCTTGCCCATAACAGCGTCGTAGATGTTGTCAGGACGGCTCAGGTCGAATACGAGCATCTTCATCTTGTTGTCACGGCACATAGCAGCGGCAGTGCTGTCCATAACACCCAGTCCCTCTCCGATGACCTGGCTGAAGGTGAGAGTCTGGTACTTCTTGGCATCGTCGTACTTGTGGGGGTCCTTATCGTAGACACCGTCAACGAGAGTAGCCTTGAGGAAGATGTCAGCCTCTATCTCAACAGCTCTCAGTGAGGCTGCTGTATCAGTGGAGAAGAAGGGATTTCCGGTACCGCATCCGAAGATGACTACCCTGCCCTTTTCAAGGTGACGAACGGCTCTGTTGCGGATATAGGGCTCAGCGACCTGCTGCATGATGATAGCAGTCTGAACACGGACGATACATCCGAGGGACTCCAGAGCGTCAGCGAGAGCGAGAGCGTTCATAGCAGTAGCGAGCATACCGATATGGTCTGCACGGGTCCTGTCCATAGCGCCGCTGGAACGGCCTCTCCAGTAGTTGCCGCCTCCGACAACAACAGCCACCTGTACACCTTCGTCAACGCACTTCTTGATGCTCTTGCAGATGTCGGTGATAACTTCATAGTCCAGGCCAGTCTTTTTATCGCCGGCGAGGGCCTCTCCGCTTACTTTTAATAATATTCTCTTATACTTTGGTTCCATAAAGCACCTCACAAAAATATACTATGTATATTTTACACTAAAAACCCTTTTATGTAAAGTACATTTTTTCAAAAAGTCGGACTTTTTATATTTATTTCTATATTTTACTAATTAACAGCCTCCGGATTTGTGGGCTTCAGGACATTCAACACCGGTCTTTGTTATTTATGCACAATAATGTTGATAAATTCTCTACACGATTTCAGCTTGACATTACTGCCCGTTTATGCTATAATATAAAAGCTGATTCAAGAGGACAGCAAAATACAAAATGGAGAGGTATCGAAGCGGTCATAACGAGGCGGTCTTGAAAACCGTTTGACTTAACGGTCACGTGGGTTCGAATCCCACCCTCTCCGCCAATATCATCGGTCGGAAGGCCGGTTTGCGGATTTACCCAAGTGGTGAAGGGGCTCCCCTGCTAAGGGAGTAGGTCGGGAAACCGGCGCGAGAGTTCAAATCTCTCAATCCGCGCCATATTCATCCCTGTATTCAATGAATGCAGGGATTTTTTATTTCCACATCTCTCAGAGGTCTTAGGGGGATGCTGGGCTGGGTGACGGAGTTACCTTTTTTCTTTACTTTCCTTTACTATACTTTACTTTTCTTTCCTTTACTTTCCTTTGTGTGGTTTTTCCGGGAATAACCTGGGTTTTTCCCGGATTAATCCTGGTTTTTCCGGGAATTATCCTTTTCAGGGCATAAGAGGACTGAGCTCCCGGCCGCTTTTTCGTCAGGGACCCGGAACTCTGATATATTTATTCCGCAGTTATGACCTTCACCGGGACAGCAAGTTTGCTCTTTCTCTACGAGCATTGACCGGCTGAACAAGTACATCAATAACTGCTTTTTTAATTACTTTCGATACTCAGTTCATCTGAGCTTTCAGGACATGGAAAGCGCTCAAGGCCCGCTTTCTCCTTCACTATAGCTCCGGAAAACCGCTCTGTTCAATGGAAAACCGTTGTATGCTCCTTAAAAAAATCCGG
>CACWPR010000066.1 GCA_902762855.1 Ruminococcus flavefaciens | reverse complement strand
AGATCAAGGATAATGAGAAGCTCCGCAGTGAATATGAAACAAAAATCAGTCAACTCGACAATGCGATACAGCTTCTCTTCATGGACAGGTCAAACGGAAAGATCACGGATGAGCGCTACGATATACTCTCTGCAAACTTCGAGAAGGAGCAGTCAGAGATAAAAGCCAAACTCAGCACTCTCGATTCTCAGCTGGACAAGATGAAGGTACGCGAGAAACGTGTCAGGGAGTTCATCAACAACGCCAAGCAGTACACAGAGATACATAGGCTCACTCCCGAGATACTGAAGTCTTTCATCGGGCGCATTGAAGTCTACGAAAAGGCAGTCAAGCATTCAAGGACTTGCGGCAATCGCGTTGAGATCTACTTTACATTCTCGGCAGACAAGGCGATAGCTATCGACAGAGTGATTACTAAAAATGGCGATATACTGATACTTTAACAACAAAAATCTCCGAGGGACAATTCCCTCGGAGATACCATACATATTAATGTTCGTTAAGAAACGTGAGCAAATGCATCGCCCATTTTTGTTATTTGCAGTTGTAGATGTCCTCCATCCACTTTATCATTTCCTTGAAGCCGTCCTCGTTGTTGTCGAACTCCTTTTCATGCTCTATTTCGGCCTTCATGGAGCAAAGACGGCCGTGCCAGGTCATTGCTTTCAGCTTTTCGCTGTTGATTATCTTGTAGGAAAAGTCTCCCTTACTGCCGGAGTAGTCATTCCCACTCTCGAAGTAGAAGAACTTAGGTATCTCGAATATCTCCGAAACGCTCATTCTGCCACCTCCCCGAAAAGGCAAGCGGCCTGGTCGAGGCTCTCTGCGACTGCATCTATGTATGGTGCAACTGAATCGTCAGGGGGAGTCATGTCCGGGACCATTACAGTATAACATCCGGCGGTATGAGCGGCGATAAGTCCGTTTGGCGAGTCCTCGAATGCGGCGCACTGCTCAGGCGGAAGTCCGAGCTCCTTTGCGGCAGTGAGATAGATGTCCGGGGCAGGCTTGCCGGTCGTGACCATATCTCCGCAGACTACAGCATCGAAGTATTCAAGAGCTCCTATCCTGCTGAGGTACATGAGAGTACGCTCACGGGGAGTGGCAGTTGCAACAGCGATGCGATAGCCGGAGTCTCTGAGCAGATTGAGCAGACGGAAAAGTCCCTTTTTAGTTTCTATGCCGTTCTTTTCAATGAACTCATTCATGAGCTCACTGCGTCTGGAGCGGACCTCCTCAGTGGGAAAGTCCTGACCGAGAAGGCTTTTCAGCTTTGGTCCGGAGTACTTCCGGGCCATGCTGCGAACGGCAAAAACGTGCTCGTCACGCATCTCATAGCCAAATTCGGCAGCAGCCATTTTCCAGAACCGGAGATAAAGTTTTTCAGTGTCTATAAGTACGCCGTCCATATCGAAAATGGCGCCTTTGAGATTAGTGTTATCCATAAATGAACCAACCATTGTTTAGTGTTATTACTGCCGCCTTATCACCAATTGATCATCCAGTCGTACATACCTTCGTACTGACGTGCAGAGCTGTTCCAGGAGAAGTCGGCCTCCATACCTCTTACGACCATTTTGTCCCACTGGTCACGGTGGTTGTAGTAGATATGCTTTGAGTAATTGATAACTCCCAGCATCTCGTCGCCGTTGTAGTTGGCAAAAGAGAATCCGGTGCCTGTACCGTCAAACTCGTTGTAGGGCTGAACAGTGTCTTTGAGTCCGCCTGTTTCACGTACTATCGGAACGGTACCATAGCGGAGGGAGATGAGCTGAGTCAGGCCGCAGGGCTCAAAGAGTGAGGGCATGAGCATAGCATCAGCAGCAGCATAGAGCTTGTGAGCGAGGTCGTCGGAGTAGAGAATATTTGCAGAGACTCTTTCCGGGTATTTCCACTGATAGTGCTTGAACATATTCTCGTATCTTGGGTCACCTGTGCCGATGACTACGAACTGAGTGAACTCGTCGCAGATGCGTTCGATAGCGTAGTTTACCAGGTCAAGGCCCTTCTGGTCTGTGAGGCGGGAGATTATGGCTATCATGTATTTGTCTCTGTCCACGGGGAGGCCGAGCTGTTCCTGGAGCTTTTCCTTGTTGACAGCCTTCTGCTCCTTTGCATTTTTGGAAGTGTACTCAGCGAATATCTTTTTATCGTTTGAGGGGTCATAGACCTTGTAGTCTATGCCGTTGACGATACCTCTCAGGGAAGCGGCTCTTGCTCTGAGGAGGCCGTCGAGCTGTTCGCCGTAGAATGGGTACTTTATCTCCTCGGCATAGGTCTCGGATACAGTAGTGATGTAATCTGCGTAAACCAGACCACCCTTGAGCATATTTGCATTTTTATGGAATTCGAGCTTGTCAGACGTGAACATATAGTCCGGAAGAGCAGTATTGTACTTGAATGTATCTATATCCCATACACCCTGGAATTTCAGGTTGTGTATGGTCATGATAGTTTTAGTTGAGCTGAAAAAGGGATTAGTTGCAAAGGCGGTGTGGAGGAAAACAGGTATCAGTGAAGCCTGCCAGTCGTGGCAGTGGATGATGTCAGGCCTGAAGCCTATTACAGGCATGATAGCAAGGACTGCCTTGCAGAAGAAGGTGAATCTTTCAATATCCCACTTTACATCTGATGAGTAGGGACTGTCACACTTGAAGTAATACTCGTTGTCAACGAAATAGAACTTTATGCCGTTGTATTCATACTCCATTATACCTACGTGTAGGCCGTCCGGGCGGAGGCCGTAGTCCATATAGAAGTGAGTTACATATTTGAAGTCGTTTCTGTATTTTTCTGGGATGCAGGTGTAGTAGGGCATGATGACCCTGACGTCGAATTCATTTTTATTGATATACTGGGGCAGAGCGCCGACAACATCTGCAAGACCGCCGGTCTTGATGAAGGGGACGCATTCTGATGCTGCGAATAAAATATTTTTCATAAGCCAAAACTCCAATCCTTAGTAAGGTATGCCATCAGGCACGGCAGTACTCTGCCTGTAATCTATATTATACACCAAAATCTGTATCAAGTCAATACAATTATTATAAAACTTGCCCATCAGCCGAAGGCTGCGCTTTTAACGCTCCGCTCGTAAACTCACTGCCCGAAGCTGAGATCCGCCTGCCGGGAATGCGGACTGATGATGCAGGTGCAATTTTCAGTACTATAGTATAATAGTATACTGCCCGGTTATGCACATTGTATGAATTTAAATAAACTTTAAGGTTAAATTAAGACTATTTTAAGTTTCTGCTTGTATACTATGAATCATAGAAAACGAAAACCCCGTGAAGGGGAATCAATTTAAGGAGTATGATTACCATGAAAAGATCAGGTTTAAAAAAATTGATCGCAAGCCTTTCAACTGCCTGTGTTGCAGTATCTGCTGTTCCTTTTACAGCACCTGCTGCTTCTGCTGCTGACACAGCCGTTCCCTCTAATGTATACGGCGACGCTGACAACAACGGCGAGGTAAAAATGAACGATGCCGTACTGGTGATGCAGGCTTTATCAAATAATGATAAATACGGTATACAGGGCACTGACGAGACACATATCACAGAGATAGGTGCTGACCAGGCTGATGTATATGAAAGAGGCGGCGGACTCTCAACAATGGACGCTCTTTCTATCCAGAAGTTTCTCCTTGGACAGGTAACTCTCCCTGAGAGCTACAAGGCTGGCTACACAGAACCTACTGACCCTGTTTCAACTGAGACATACATCCACCTGAAGAACACCTCTATCACAGTAGAAGGCGACTATGCAGAGGTAAACGGCACAACAGTTACTATCACACATTCCGGTTCCTTCTACATTGACGGTACTCTTGATGACGGCCAGATAGTTGTTGCAGTTCCTGATGAGACTGCTGACCCTGAGACTGTCAAGATATTCCTCAACGGAGTAAACATCACAGGCAAGAGCGCTCCTGCTATCCTTGTTTCCAACGCTGAGAACACATCTATCAACCTTGCAGACGGCACAGAGAATACAGTTTCCGACGGCGATACAGCTTACTCAGGAGACTACCTCGGAGCCGCAGTTATCGAGGCAAAGGACGACCTTACTATCAAGGGCGGCGACCTCGGAACAGGTTCACTTATAGTTACAGCAAATACACAGGACGGTATCGTCTGCAACAACGACCTCAAGATAAACGGCGGTATCCTTACAGTCAATACTCTCAATTCCACAGACAAGACCAACGGTATCAACGGAAAGACCTCCCTTACTATCAAGGACGGTACTGTTACAGTTGACGCTGAGGGCGACGGCATCAAGTCCGGCAATGGCAATGTAGCTATTACAGGCGGTACAATAAATGTAAAGGCCGGCAACGATGCGGTTCAGTCTGAAACAACTATCGACATATCCGGCGGTACTCTCATCGCAGGCGGAGACAGAGGTCTCACAGGCGGTACAGTTACTGAGGGCACTGCAATAAATATCACAGGCGGTACAGTTATCGCTACAGCTACCGACAATCAGGCAACTTCTATCTCTTCTGCTAATCAGGCAACTATCCTCCTCAACTGCATCGACTGTGCAGAGAACACAGACCTGATGTGGAAGAAGGCTAACGCTATCACAGTAGGCAGTGTTAACGTTACAAAGTGGGAGAAGAAGTACAAGTACGCACTTATCAGTGACGCATCTATCAAGGCAGGACAGACATACACCCTCACAAACGCATCTACAGGAGCAACAGTTACACACAGCAATGATTCGGCTGACTCCTTCACAGTTACAAACTCCATAACAACATTCGAGAACGTAAATCCCGCAGGTAAGAATGGCTCCACAACAGTTGTTACTGACCCTGTAACAGACGGATACACCATCACCCTCTCAGGTGCATCTATCCAGACAAATGCTCCTTCTGACGTTGCATCAATAAGCAATAACGTGCTCACTATCACAAAGGAAGGTACATTCACAGTAACAGGTACAGGCTCCGGCTCACAGATAGTTGTAAATGTTGACAAGACCGCATATCCCAACTCAGTAGTTGAGCTCGATCTTGCTGGCATGAGCCTTACAAATACAAATACAGCTCCTATCTATGTAGAATCAATAGGCGATGAGGTACAGATAGTCGCTAAGAGCGGAACAGAGAACACTATCTCTGACGGCACATCCCACACCCAGACCTACACTGACAGCGACGGAAATACAAACTATGTTGAAGGCGCTATCTTCTCACGTGACGACATCAAGTTCAAGGGCAAGGGTACTCTTACAGTAAACGGCAATCAGGATGACGCTATCGTTTGCAAGAACGATATAAAGATATTCAACGGAACACTCATTGTAAATGCAGTTGACGACGGCATCAGAGGCAAGGACAGCGTTACAATAGGCGATACAACAAAGTCTGACGGCACAGCAGCCGACAACAGCGGCATCAATATCACAGTTAAGACCCAGGGCGGCGACGGCATCAAGTCCACAGCTACTGACACTGCAACTGACAAGGCTTATGGCGTTGTTACAATAAACGCCGGAAACATCAATATCAACTCCTATGCAGACGGCATCTCAGCAGAGCAGGAGTTCATAATGAACGACGGTAATGTGAACATCTACACATACCAGGGCAGCACATTTACTTCAAACGGCACAACAACAACAGACCCCAGCACAGGCACAACTACAGACCCCTGGTCCAGCGGCAGACCCGGTCAGGGCGGCATGGGCGGTATGCAGGACGGCAACGCCAACAAGACCGACATCTCCGCTAAGGGCATCAAGGCAGTAGGACTTTACGACGAAGCAGGCACAACATGGCAGAGCAAGGGCAACCTCACTATCAACGGCGGTACACTGGTTGTTGATTCCTCTGACGATGCTCTCCACTGCGGCGGCGACCTCAGCGTATACGGCGGCTCACTTACACTTTCAAGTGCTGACGACGGCGTACACTCTGACCACACTCTCAACATAGGTAAGGGAAGCGCAAATTCCTTTACTGACCTGTCTATATACATCCCCAAGTGCTACGAGGGTATCGAGGGTACAACTATCAACCAGAACAGCGGTACAGTATATATCGTATCCGGAGATGACGGCTACAACGCAGCAGGCGGTGCAGATGGTTCCGGTACAGCTACAAGCACAAATCCCTGGGGACAGGGCGGCATGAGCACATCCTCCGGTACGCTCAATCTCAACGGCGGATTTGCCTGCGTAAACTCTGCAAGCGGTGACCACGATGCGTTCGACTCAAACGGCAACCTCACCATTACAGGCGGTTACTACTGCGCTAACGGTCAGGAGCCTATGGACAAGGACGGCACATTATCACAGACCGGCGGCAACTACATCTCAATGACAGCCGGCAATACGAACCTGACAACAAGATACACCTTCGTTGACGGTTCAGGAAATGTACTTGTATCCTTCATGAGTGCAAGTGCAACACCTTCCAGGAGCTTCAAGGACAGCTCACTCAAGCTCTACTCCGGCGGTACAGTATCCGGCGGTACAGCAGTTGTAACTGCACAGGGCTTCGAGATCTACACAGGCGGCACACTTTCCGGAGGCACACAGAAGTAATTCCGGGAACTCTGCAAAGTTAAGCGAGATCCATCCTTCATAATAAATCCAGAGAAAACCGTTCCCAATGGGAGCGGTTTTCTTGCTGTACGGACTTTATATTCTATTTATACTTGACTATTCAGCAATTTTGTTGTATTATTATATTAGAAAAATATGCGTACTGCACCGGAGCCCTCTCTCCGGTACTGGAGGTTTCTGATGAAAGGCTTGAAAATATTCTCAATATTCCTTGCTGCCCTGACCCTCTCTGCGGCAGCAGCCGGATGCGGCAGTAAAAAAGAAGAGTCCCCGGAGGCAAAGTCTGTGGACTACGTCTGGAGCAACGTTGCCATAGGCGGCGGAGGCTACATAACCGGAATAGTCTACAACCCTTCAGAGGAGGGACTTGCATATACACGTACTGATATCGGAGGAGCCTATCGCCTGAAAGACGGCATATGGGAGCCTATAACCGACTGCTTCGGCGGTGATGAGTGGAATCTCATCGGAATAGAGAGCATAGCCACCGACCCCGTTGACACCAACAGGGTATATGCGGCCTGCGGTACCTATATGGGCACAGACGGCGCACTTATGGCGTCTGAGGATTACGGCAAGCACTGGACCAGATTCGATGTTCCCTTCGGGATGGGAGGCAACAACTCCGGAAGAGGCACCGGAGAGCGCCTTGCAGTTGACCCTTCCGACAATAAGAAAGTCTGGTACGGCTCCAGGTCTGACGGACTGTGGATGTCATCTGACTACGGACAGACCTGGCAGAAGAATGAGGCCTTCCCGGTGAAGGGAAATTACTCCCAGGAGGGCAACAGTATCGGCATCATGTGGGTCAAGTTCGACCCTTCCACCGGCGACATCATAGCAGGAGCTGCTGAGACTGAGGGCGACTGCCTTTACAGGTCCGCAGACGGCGGACAGTCCTGGGAGGCTCTTCCTTCTCTACAGGCCGGGCTCTATCCTCTTCAGGCGGAGGTCTCAGGGGAAGGCATACTCTACCTTGCCTGCTCGGACAACTGCGGCCCGAACCTCAGTCCGACAAGCGGAGCAGTTCTTGCTCTGGACCTTAAAACAGGGGAGTACAAAGACATTACCCCGGACGTTGACGACGGCCGCTACGGCGGATTCGGAGGCATCACAATGGACGGCTCTGATGACGATACCATAGTTGTGACTTCCCTTGGATTCTGGGACGACCGTGGCCATAATATTTACAGGTCCACAGACGGCGGACAGTCCTGGGATGCGCTTTATACTAACGGATCAAAGAACTTCGTCATGGATGTTTCTGATGCCGACTGGCTCACCTGGGGCCGTGAGGAGGCATCTATAGGCTGGTGGACAGCCGCAGTTGCCCTTGACCCGTTCAATTCAGATAAAGTAAGCTACGGCACCGGAGCTACCCTTTATTCAACAGTCAACCTGACTGACCTTGGCTCCGGAAAGCCTGTTACAATAAAATTCGATGCCTACGGTATCGAGGAGACTGCCGTGTTTGATATGGTAGCTCCGCCCTATGATGAGGATTCGCCTCAGATGTACTCCATAATGGGCGACCTCACCGGATTTGCTCATATGGACGTTGAGGTGCGGCCTGACGATGACCACTTCTTCAAGAACGGAGCCGCAGGCTCGGTAGACTGTGCATGGCTGGACAGCAGCTACGGAGTCTACACCTCAGACAGCAAGCAGAAGCCTATAAATTATACCACCGACGGCGGAAAGACCTGGAACGTCATAAAGCGGCTCCCTGCAAAGGCGGGCTCCGGAAGTGTGGCAATGTCTGCTGACGGCTCAACTATTATCTGGAAACCGGACTCCATAACCGGAAAGCCGTATGCGACACGTGACTACGGCCAGACCTGGTATGAGTGTGCTGGCATCTCCTACGGTTCAAAGGTCATAGCAGACCGCAGTGACCCACAGGTGTTCTACGCACTGTGCGAAGGCGAATTTTCAGTGTCAAGAAACGGCGGTACGGTATTTGAGACCACAGGCTCAGTGCTCCCTGATAACGCAGTCATCAAGTCAGTGGGCGGACATCCCGGTCATGTATGGGCTGCCACAGGAGCGTCAATAATGTATACAGAGAACTACGGCGAGGACTGGACCATGGTCCGGAATCTGAATGCGAAGGCTATCGGTTTCGGAGCTCCTGAAAATGAAGGAGACTACCCGGTTATCTATGCCATAGGAAACGACAATGTCAGCGGAGGCTCATCATCCGGGGACGGCATATACCGTTCCATCGACAAGGGCGAAAGCTGGCAGAGGATAAACGACGGCGACCACCTTTTCGGAAACATTACCCCATCCATTACCGGAGACGGAGTGAAGTACGGCAGAGTCTACTTTGCCACTAACGGAAGAGGCATCGTCATGGGAGATATTGCAGAATAAATGTATTTTTTCAGAAAACTCACCTGTACCCTCACCGGAGGTCTGATGACAGCACTTGCAGTAAGTGCGTCGGTGTACTATTCCACAGCCAGGGTAAATCACGAAAAGTACCAGGTAATGGGAGTGGACGTCTCCAATTATCAGGGCGACATCGACTGGCAGGCGCTGGAAGCACAAGACATTTCCTTTGCATTCATCAAAGCTACAGAGGGCAGCGGCCATGTGGACGAGTCCGTCCGGAGAAATCTGGACAGGGCGGCAGATACCGGGATAATGGTATCTGCCTACCACTTTTTCAGCTTTGACAGTCCCGGCCATACCCAGGCTGAGAACTTCATCTCGGCAGTCCCTAAGGAGGATATTGATATGCCTCCGGTAGTGGACCTGGAGTACTACGGCGACAAGAGCACCAATAAGCCGTCAAGGGAGGAAACTGAGGCCATACTCCGGCCGCTCCTTGAGGAGCTTGAGGAATTCTACGGCGTCACGCCTATAATATACACGACTATACCCGTGTATCTGCGTTATGTTAAGTCAGATTTCGGTGAGTATCCGCTCTGGATAAGGAGCGTCAGCTTCGAGCCGGACCTTATGGACTGGAAATTCTGGCAGTACTGTGACTGCGGAGAGCTGGAAGGGTACATCGGAGATGAAAAATACATCGACCTTGATGTATATAATGGTACACAGGATGAATTTCTCCGGGAATTCGGAGATAAAAAAGAAAGGCGATAGAACATATGGAACCATTTTTACTTAGTCCGGCTATAAAGGACTATATCTGGGGCGGTACCCGTCTCAGAGAGGAATTCGGCAGGGAGAGCAGTCTTGAAAGACTTGCGGAGAGCTGGGAGCTTAGCTGTCATCCCGACGGCGAGAGCACAATATCATCAGGGGAGTACTCCGGTATGAGCCTGCCCCGGTTTCTCAGCGAGCATCCGGAGGCTCTTGGAAGAGCCTGCACTTCTCCTGAGGACTTCCCGGTGCTGGTAAAACTCATCGACGCACGTAATGACCTGTCAGTGCAGGTGCACCCTGACGACAGCTATGCCCGTACTCACGAGAATGACAACGGAAAGACCGAGATGTGGTACGTCATTGACGCAGACCCCGGCGCAGAGCTGGTCTACGGTTTCCGTGAGAGCATGACCAAGGAGGAATTCCGCAGTGCTGTTGAGGACGGTACACTCATGGAGCACGTAAACAGGGTACCTGTAAAGAGCGGCGACGTTTTCTTCATTACTCCCGGAACTCTCCACGCTATCGGAAAGGGCATCCTCATCGCAGAGATACAGCAGAGCTCCAATGTGACCTACCGTGTATACGACTACGGCAGGACAGGTGCAGACGGAAAGCCCCGTGAGCTCCACGTTGAGAAGGCTCTGGAGGTCACTGACACCGGCACAAGGGCACTCTATGTCCCGGACCCGCCGGAGAGCAGCGGCGGAGTCACAGTGCAGAGGCTCGCATCATGCAGCTATTTCACTGTGACCAAGTACGACTCCGAGTCGGAGATGACTATAATAGATGAAAGTGCGGAGGAGTCCTTCTCCCACATACTTGTACTGGAGGGCGAGGGCTCTCTAAGCTGCGGAGGTACTGTAATTCCGCTTGAAAAAGGCTCAAGCGTGTTCGTTCCCGCAGGAACGGGCCCGTTGGATATAACAGGCAGGGTCAGCCTTATACATACGACCGTTTAAGGAGGAAAAATTATGAAATACTATGTAGGAATCGACCTGGGCGGAACAAATATCGTCGCAGGAGTAGTTGATGAGGAGTATAACATCATCGCCAAGGCAAGCACTAAGACAAACTGTCCCAGACCGGAAAAGGAAATAGCTGACGACATGGCTAAAATGGCACTTCAGGCTGTAGAGAATGCCGGCCTCACACTCAATGACATCGAGTGGATAGGAATAGGAACTCCCGGTATCGCCAACAGCTCAACAGGAGTTATCGAGTACTCCAACAACCTTGGATTCAAGGACACACCCATGGTAGATTATATCATGAAGGCTATCGGCAGAACTGATACACCTGTATTCATCGAGAACGACGCAAATGCAGCAGCATACGGCGAGTACGTAGCCGGAGCAGCAAAGGGTGCCAAGAATGCAGTATGCATTACTCTGGGAACAGGAGTAGGCGGCGGAATAATCATCGACGGAAAGATATATTCCGGTTCCAACTTTGCAGGTGCAGAGATAGGCCACACAGTTATCGAAGTTGACGGCGCACAGTGCTCCTGCGGCAGAAAGGGATGCTTTGAGGCATATTCCTCAGCAACAGGTCTTATCCGTATGACTAAGGAAGCAATGGAGCAGTTCCCTGACAGCAAGCTCAACGACATGGCAAAGGAAAAGGGCAAGGTAACTGCAAGAACATCCTTCGACTGCATGAGAGCAGGGGACAAGTACGCAAAGGATGTAGTGGACAAGTACATAAAGTATCTTGCAGCAGGCATCACAAACACAATAAACATCTTCCAGCCTGACGTTCTCTGCATAGGCGGAGGCGTATGCAACGAGGGCGACCCGCTTCTTCTTCCTATGAAGGCGCTGGTAGAGAAGGAGGTATACACCAGAAATTCACCCAAGAACTGCGAGATAGTCATAGCCAAGCTGGGCAATGACGCAGGTATCATCGGAGCAGCATTCCTGGGCAGAGCAAACATGGACTAAAATAAGGAAGCCGCCTTATGGCGGCTTTTTTGTTTACATATGACAATTCTGAGGTGAAGGTTTTGTGCGTTCCTACAAAAACAAATTCCATCTGCAACAATTTCCGCCTTTTCTGACACCTTATCTATGAAACCATTCAAAGGAGGGATAATATGTCTGATATCCAGAATGACGTCCGGCTCGCCCAGTCAGGCGATACCGATGCTTTTGCCAGGCTATATGCCACAGTCTATAAAGATATGTACCATATCGCATTGTATACATTAAAAAATTCCCACGACGCAGCAGATACAGTCAGCGACGCAGTCCTTGATGCATTCTGTTCGGTAAAAAAACTCCGGGACCCGATGAGTTTCCGGCCATGGATAATGAAGATACTTTCAGCCAAGATAAAACGCAGACAGAAGGAGTACTTTTCCTCAGCCGATGAACTCCCTGATGACTCCTGCTTTGCAGATTTCAGCTTTGAGTCCGTTGAGCTGAGAGAGGCAGTTGACCGGCTCGATACCGGTTCGAGACTGCTGCTTTCACTATCCGTGCTTGGAGGCTATTCAAGTGACGAAATATCAAGGATATGTGACATCAAGGCCAGTACAGTAAGGTCAAGGCTTTCGAGGATAAAGGACAAGCTCCGGCTGGAGCTCTCACCAGAACTTTAAAGGAGGTCACCTCTATGAAAAACGATGATAAGGTAAAAGATATGCTTACAGAAGAGAAAATACCCCGTGAACTTGAGCCTGACAGCATCAAGGAAATGCTGGACAAGAAGGCTCCTGCACGCAAGAGAAAGAACATCCATATGGCAGCAAGGATAACTGCCGGAGCAGCTGCCTGTGCAGTCATCTGCGGGACTGCCCTCCACTTTGCCGGAGAGAATGACAAGTTCAAGGACAAGGACGTAATATCCAGTGAGTACGAGAAGGTGACCACCCAGATACAGGAGGTCGATGTACCCCAGGGCGAGGACGTCCCCACACTGGTGAGCCAGGCTCCCTATATGTCAGGAGCAAAGGACTACTCAGAGGTATATCAGCTCTACAGGACCAGCTACAAGACCCAATACAGCAAATACAAATATTCATATGCAACCAACGGCGACATGACAGACATGGCAGTTGGAGAAGCTGCTGAGGAAGATAACGAAGACGAGTCCGTTCAGTATGCAGCTCCAACACCTAAGACTGAAGGCGGAGCAGATGAGGAGCCTGATGAACCTGAATTTTCTGATACCTACAATCAGGAGGAAGGTGTCCTTGAGGCCGACATCGCAAAGACTGACGGCAAAAACATCTACTTTGTCTATGACAAATACGACGACTCCTACAACGCAAATGCATGGCTGAATTCCGCCGCAGTTGAGGACGGAAAGTTCATATACTCTGAAAAAATAGCTCTTGACCCGGATATTGACGTTATCTTTGGTGAGGGCTACGAAAAGAACAATGTCAGAGTTGAGGATATGTATGTATATAACGGAACTGTAGCTGTTATCGGCACAGTTGACGGTACTAAGAAGGAGCCGAATCCTGATTATGTTGAGAAGGAAGACACATCTGATTATGAATACATCGACATTGGCGAGGACTGCTTCTATCAGCCAAAGACCCTGTACTACAATAAATCTGCCACATTTGTAATGCTCTTCACAACAGGGGACTCTCCGCAGCTCATAGATACCTATTATCAGGAGGGCTCATATAATGATGTCCGCATCTCACCTGACGGCTATATGTACCTCATCACTGACTACTTCGCTCAGGATCTCTCCTGGCTGAGTGAGGGCGACCTTAATGACTTTGTTCCCTCTAAGGGAATGTCCGGCAGTGTTGAGCTTATCTCACCCGACGAGATACTCATGCCTGCTGATGAAGAGGCTGAGTACAACATCGGAGGTACTGTAGTAGGAAGTCTTGATATGAACACTTCCGGCAGTGCAGTCCCCGTGGACTCAAAGGTGCTTGCAGGCTATACCGGAAACGTGTACAGTTCCGCAGATAACATCTATACCGCTGTTGGCTGGGATGATACAGACATAACACGTATCTCCGTAAGTGCCGGAAACATAGTTCCTGCCGCATCAGGAAGGGTAGAGGGCAGGATAAAGGACCAGTTCTCCATGAGCGAATACAACGGATACTTCCGTATAGCAACTACAAAGGATAACTACATGGAAATATATGACCATGACGAAAGTGAAAATGACGGCTTCTTCTACTCCGAGCGTGATGGCCGTGACAACAGGATATACGTACTGGACCTTGACCTGAATGAAGTCGGAAGCATAAAGGGCTTCGGAAAGGACGAGGAGATAAAGTCTGTGAATTATGCAGGTGATATAGCCTATGTGGTAACATACGTTCAGACAGACCCGCTTTTTGCAATAGACCTCAGCGACCCGACATCTCCTGTTATGCTTGACGAGTTCAAGCTCCCCGGCTACAGCACCTATATGCAGAAATGGGACGACGGGCTTCTCTTCGGATTCGGAGTAAATGCCGATGAAAACGGCTGGGAGACCGGTATCAGACTGAATATGTTCGACAACTCTGATCCCTCTGACCTTAAACTTGCTGACAGCTACGAGATAAATCAGGATGAGGATACAGAATATTACTCATTAGGCTGTTGGGACAGAAAGGCTACTCTCATAGCTCCCGAAAAGGATCTCATAGCAGTTGAGGTAGTAAAGGAAACGAGTATTGTCATAGAGTCAGGCGAAGGTGAGGAACATTACAGCTACACCACCTATGGCAACCCTGAGACCGGATATTGGTTCTTCTCATTTGAGGACGGAAAGTTCGTGCTGAAGGGACAGTTCAGTGAGCCTATGTCAGATTACTCAGAGAGCATGGCATATCAAAGGGCTATGTACATCGGGGACTATGTGTACATCCTCTCCGGTGCACGTTTCACAGCTATCTCCATTGACGATTTCACAGTAACAGACCAGGCAGATTTCACATAATAGACCGCAAGGCCGCAGGACGGATGCTCCTGCGGCCTTTTTGCAGTTTCACGGAATGGTTAGTATATTATGGCGGAAAGAATAGCTTATCACTTTAAAATATCGGGTATGTATTGTGGCAATGGGAGCATACCATATTATAAGGAAAGGGCTATGTCCTCCGTAACCTGTGTACGGAAGGCATAGCCCTGTTTTCGGGAGTCTATTCAGTTATCTATAATCTTCTTTCAGTCTTTTCAGGAACAATTCTGCTATCGGCGAAAACACCTGATACTTTTTCCAGATGATATACATATTCGTTTCAAGAATCGGCTTGATCGGTCGGAAACAAAGAACGCTCTTCTCGCTCGTGTCGATAAGATGCTCAAAAGTGAGAAGATACCCCAGCCCCTCTTTTACGAACAC
>CACWPR010000065.1 GCA_902762855.1 Ruminococcus flavefaciens | reverse complement strand
CATCATAGGCTGGCCGTATATAGGCATACCGCTTGGGTCGTAACCGATTATCTGGGGCTGAGCATACATCTGTGGCTGGCCGTTCATCTGAGGCATTCCGCCCATTGGCGGCTGACCATTCATCTGGGGCATTCCACCCATTGGCGGCTGACCGTTCATCTGGGGCATTCCACCCATTGGCGGCTGACCGTTCATCTGAGGCATTCCACCCATTGGCGGCTGACCGTTCATCTGGGGCATTCCACCCATCTGAGGCATACCATTTGGAGCTCCGTAAATGTTCGGCTGGCCCTGATGTCTTGGGTCATGAACATGAGGAAGAGCAACTCTTCCTGTATCGAGCTTGGGGATAAAGGGTTCATCATCAAAGCTGCTGAAGTCAAAATCTGTTTCGTCGTCGTTGAGTTCGGCGGCGGTGTACAGGTCTGATGAATCGCTCACCTGTGGGGAATCGCTGATAGTGAAGGTGCCGCTGCCCATGCGGAAGCCTCCGGTATCCTTATCCTCCTCCGAGTGATAGTGGCCCATATCCACGGACTCATAATTTATTTCCTGCGGGTTTTCCAGGTTGGTACCGCATTTAACGCAGAATTTAAGTTTTGGCGGATTTTCGTTTCCACATTTTGGACACATCATAGAAAATCACTCCTTAGTTGCAAAGCTATCCGTCTTATCAGCAGCCATGGGATATTCCGCATCCCTTGGGTGACTGACTATCAGACCGCCGGAATAATCGGTCTGAGATACCTTTACATTCTTCATTATAACATCATATCCCGGCCATTGCAAGTGGTTTTTGAAATCTTGTGCAAAAAGCGCTATTTCTCACGAAATTATTGTACAACTTTACGCAGGCCACTGTCGGCAGCCGTTTTTTACGGTCCCCGGACGTATACCAGGAGCGCAAAAATTGTACTTAATGTATAAATATAATATTTCTATGTTATGATTAATATGCGTTATGTCGAATATGAGGGGAAAACACTATATTTTCAGAAATAAATGTGGTATAATATTCCCGATTTAGTTTACTTTAAATAGAAAGATACCAGAAGAACAAAAGCAGACCCCCGCCGGAAGAAGATTTTTACGGCAGACAGGAGTATAGAAATGTCAAAACAGAAACTGAGCAAAGAAAAAAGCCTCCAAAGGACAAAAATGTATGCACAGCTCATTGCGTGTGTTGCGGTGCTCGGTGCAGGTGCATATATGGTAAAAAATGTCTTTGATGATTCAAAGACCGTTTCTCAGTCCCCATACTATGAGGACACTGAGCTCCCGGAGATAACCACTGAGCAGGCCACTACTGAACCTGACCCCAACAAACTGCTCTTCGAGTCCTCAAATATTGCTACCAAGGATAAGTACAAGGGCGACCTCATCCTTGTCAACAACGACCACCAGTACTTCGGAGGCGACGAGGACCTGGTCAGTATCATGGAAATGAACGACAAAACAGGACGTGACTTCTTCACCGCCGTTGACTACACCTACACCATTCAGGGCTGCGTATATGAGCCTCTGGCACAGATGGTAGAGGATTTCTATAATAAGTACTTCAACGATACCCTCATAATCTATGGCTCGTTCCGCTCAACCGAGTTCCAGCAGCAGCTCTATGACGATGACCTTGCCAATACCGGTGAAGGGGAGTCCACCAGAGTTGCAAAGCCCGGATTCAGTGAGCACGAGACCGGATATGCCTTCGATTTCAGTGAGACCGAGAACTACGATTACGACGGCACCGGTGACTTTGCCTGGATAAACGAAAACTGCTTCAAGTACGGCTTTATCGTGCGTTATACCGAGGAAAAGGAAGGTATCACACAGATACAGGACGAGCCCTGGCATTTCCGCTACGTAGGCATCCCTCACGCTTACTACATCACAAAGAACGGCATCTGCCTTGAGGAATATATCGACCTCCTCCGCAGCTATGTCTATGAAGGTGAACACCTTGATATAACCGACGACTCCGGAAAGAGCTACGAGGTCTACTTCGTACCCTCTGATGACGGCTCTGACACTACAATGGTGCCTGTCCCTGTCGGAAAGGAATACACAATATCCGGCAACAACGTTGACGGCTTCATAGTAACTGTCTACAAGGACGGCATCCCTGAGCTGATGAAATATGAGCCCGGCTCTGCCGGCAGCAGCTCCGGAGACTCTGAGAACTCCGGCGAAGATGATTCTGATGTATCAGACGACAGCAGCACTGACGATACCGCAGACAGCGGAGAGGACAGTGCAGAATATTAAAGCCAACTTAGCCGGCCTCGTGCCGGCTTACATAATGAAAGGAGAACTATTATGTTCAGAAAATGTTTATCATTCACAATGGCCGCTTGTATGGCTGGACTTCTCGCACTTACAGGCTGCGGAGACGTCAGCGACAGCTCTGACAGCTCATCCGATACCGCTGCAACTTCCCCTGCTGCCGCAGCAGCAGACACTACAGCAGCAGCAGAAAACGCAGGCAGCTACAGCTTCAACGGCGGAAAATTCGTTATCACTCTCTACCCCGACAAGGCTCCTATAACCTGCGAGAACTTTGAAAAGCTGGTATCAGAGGGATTCTACGACGGTCTTACCTTCCACAGAGTTGTTGAGGACTTCATGGCTCAGGGCGGCGACCCTATGGGCAACGGTATGGGCGGCAGCGACGAGACTATCAAGGGCGAGTTTGCAGCCAACAACGTCCAGAATGACCTTTCACACACCCGTGGAGTCGTATCAATGGCAAGAAGCCAGATGCCTGACAGCGCATCCAGCCAGTTCTTTATCTGCTACACTGATGACTGCACATTCCTTGACGGCAACTATGCAGCATTCGGAATGGTAACAGAGGGAATGGATATAGTAGACGGATTCCTTGAAGTACCCCGTTCACTTGGCGGAGACGGAGCTATGTCCTCACCTGACGACCCGATAGTTATTGACAAGGCAGTGATGATAGAGCCTGACGCTGACGGCAATCCCAGAGCAGAATTCACAATGAAGTAAGAGCTCACTCACGTTGTACATAAAACACACTCTGCTTTCGCTTACGGGAGCATGGTATGTAAATATGGCAGATATGCCCCGGAGCAATTTTGAAGCGCTCCGGGGCTTTGCTGTTATACCCGGTACTCCTCAGTACTTTTTGCCAGTGAATTTTTAGCTAAATGCCGAAAGCTGACAGCCAATATTTCCACATAAGCATCACAGAAATTTATACAAAATGCCGAAAATGAATAAATCCCTTGACAAAGTACAATAATAGTGATAAATTATACTTAGCACTCGGAGATGAAGAGTGCTAAACAGAAAGAGGGGGCGTGTTTATCGTGGACGAAAGAAAGCTGAAAATTCTTGCTGCTATCGTTGACGAATACGTCAGGACCGGTGAACCGGTCGGCTCGAAAGCCATATCCAAGCTCGAACACATAAATGTGTCGGCTGCTACGATAAGAAACGATATGGCCGCTCTTGAACAAATGGGCTACCTCGAACAGCCCCATACCTCCGCAGGAAGAGTCCCCACATTCATGGGCTACAGGCTCTATATCGACGAGCTGATGACTCTCCCGGAACTGCCGGACTCAGAAAAGAAACGCTTTGATGAGATGCTCGGCAGCAAGGATACACCGGAGGAGCTGCTGATACAGAATGCCGCTGCCGCTCTCACAGAGCTTACCCACTGTGCGGCTGTTGTTACAAACTCAGCTCCGAGATTCTCGGTAATATCCAAGGTCGAGGTCATCCCTACAGGAAAAAGACTCTACGTCATCCTGCTGATAACCTCAAACGGAAGTATAAAAAACAAGGCCTGCCGTCTGGAATTCGATCTCAGCCATGAACAGCTCGAATTTTTTACACATTATATAGAAGAGAACCTCAACGGTGTCTCCGTTGAAGAACTTTCCGAGGAAATGTTCGACAAGATGGTAGCAGCAGTCAGTGCCTACATGATATCCCTTTCGCCGCTGGTCAAGGGCATCTCGGAGCTCTCCGAGGACCTCAGACAGCAGGAGCTCACCCTGAAGGGCGGAGAAAAGCTCCTCTCATGTGACGACCTGGATAAAATGGAGGTAGTAAAGTTCATCGAGAACAAGAACGGGCTCAGCGACCTGCTGGAGGGCGCCTTCAGCGGTATACAGGTAAAGTTCGGGTCCGAAAACGACAGCTTTGCAATAGGCAATTCAAGCCTGATAGTCTCCAAGTACCGCAAGGGCGGCAAGGAGGCCGGCTCTCTCGGAGTCATAGGCCCCATGAGAGTCGATTACAAAAAGATCATTCCCTACGTTGATTACCTGACCCAGAAGATTTCCTATCTTATGTCGGGCAGCGAAGATGATACATTAATTACCGGCCCGCCTGCCGATAACGGCGGACAGCCATAGGAAAGGAGAATGTGGGATGGACATTAACGAAGAGCTCAGCGAGTCCGTAAAGGAGCTCCAGGAGGACATTGCCGAGGAGGCCGAGGAGGCCGCTGCTGAGGCAGATGAGCCCCAGGAGGAAGTCCTCAGCGAGGACGAGGACGACGCTGTAAGCGAATATAACGACACTGCGTCCCAGTTCGCAGAACTGGAGGAATCCCTCCACGAAGCAAACGATAAGTATGTCAGACTCTTTGCGGAGTACGATAACTACCGTAAGCGTACCGCCAAGGAAAAGACGGAGACCTACCAGAATGCCTCTGTTCAGTGCATCGAAAAGCTCCTGCCTGTTATAGACAGCTTTGAAAGGTCACTGGAGGCTGAATGCTCCGACGAGAACTTCAAGAACGGTATGCAGATGATATGGGGACAAATGAAAGACTTCCTCACCAAGATGAACGTCACTGAGGTAGAGGCTCTCGGTGCGGAATTCGACCCCAATGTCCACAATGCCATCCAGCAGCTCGACGGCACTGACTACGCCAGCAATCACGTATGCCAGGTGTTCCAGAAGGGCTATATGTTAGGCGACAAGCTGGTAAGACCTGCTATGGTGGCAGTTGCAGTATAGTGCGTAATGCTTAATTCGTAATGCATAATCATATCATTACGGATACCCATAAAATTAAAATCACACATTTTTGATTCGTCAGTGCGTATATCAATAATTACGCATTACGAATTACGAATTGATAATTGGAGGAATATATTATGAGTAAAATTATCGGTATCGACCTTGGTACAACTAACTCCTGCGTAGCCGTTATGGAAGGCGGAAACGCTGTTGTTATCCCTAATAGCGAAGGTGCAAGAACAACTCCTTCTGTCGTTGCTTTCACAAACAACGGCGAGCGTCTCGTTGGTCAGGTGGCTAAGAGACAGGCTATCACAAACCACGACAGAACCGTTTCTTCTATCAAGAGACACATGGGTTCTGATTATAAAGTTGCTATCGACGGCAAGAATTACACACCTCAGGAGATCTCCTCAATGATACTCCAGAAGCTCAAGGCTGACGCTGAGGCTTACCTCGGTGAGCCCGTTACAGAGGCTGTTATCACAGTTCCTGCTTACTTCACAGATTCACAGAGACAGGCTACTAAGGATGCAGGTCAGATCGCTGGTCTTAATGTAAGACGTATCATCAACGAGCCTACTGCTGCTGCTCTTTCCTACGGTATCGACAAGGAAGAGGAGCAGACAGTTATGGTCTATGACCTGGGCGGCGGTACCTTCGATGTTTCTATCATCGAAATGGGCGAGGACGTTCAGCAGGTACTTGCTACAGCAGGTAACAACCGTCTCGGCGGTGATGACTTCGATCAGCGTATAATCAACTGGATAGTTGACGAGTTCAAGAAGTCCGAGGGCATCGACCTCTCCGCAGACAAGATGGCTGCACAGAGACTCAAGGATGCTGCTGAAAAGGCTAAGATAGAGCTCTCATCCACTACAACTTCAAATATAAACATTCCTTTCATCACTGTTGATGCTACAGGTACTCCTAAGCACCTTGACCTCACTCTTACACAGGCTAAGTTCAACGAGCTCACTGCTGACCTCGTTGAAGCTACAATTGGCCCTGTAAGACAGGCTCTTGAGGATTCAGGCCTCGGAATCGGTGAGATCAACAAGGTCCTCATGGTCGGCGGTTCTTCAAGAATCCCTGCTGTTCAGGAAGCTGTCAAGAAGCTCATCGGCAAGGATCCCTTCAAGGGCATCAACCCTGATGAGTGCGTAGCTCTCGGTGCTGCATACCAGGGCGGCGTTCTCGGCGGCGACGTTAAGAACGGTCTCCTCCTCCTCGATGTAACTCCTCTTTCACTCGGTATCGAAACTGCCGGCGGAGTATGCACAAGAATGATCGAGAGAAATACTACTATCCCTACCAAGAAGTCTCAGGTATTCTCAACCTACGCTGACAACCAGCCTGCTGTTGATATCAACGTCCTCCAGGGTGAGCGTGAGTTTGCAAGAGACAACAAGCAGCTCGGTACCTTCCGTCTCGACGGTATCGCTCCTGCTCCCAGAGGAATTCCTCAGATCGAAGTTACTTTCGATATCGACCAGAACGGTATCGTTCATGTTTCCGCTAAGGACCTCGGCACAGGCAAGGAGCAGAACATCACTATCACTTCTTCCACAAATATGTCCAAGGACGACATCGACAAGGCTGTCAAGGAAGCTGAGCAGTATGCTGCTGAGGATAAGAAGCGCCGTGAGGCTGTTGACAACAAGAACGAGGCTGAGAACCTTGTATTCCAGTGCGAGAAGGCTCTCACAGACTTCGGCGATAAGGTTTCTGCTGACGAGAAGTCCAATATCGAGGCTAAGTGCACAGCTCTGAAGTCCGCTATCTCTGCTGACAACGCTGATGAGATAAAGACTCTGAAGGATGACCTCCAGAAGGCATTCTACGACCTTTCTGCTAAGATATACCAGCAGGCTAACCCCAACGGCGGTGCAGGCGGCATTGACCCCTCACAGTTCGCTAACATGGGCGGAGCTGCCGATGCAGGCGCTCAGGGCGGAAATGATGACGGTGTTGTTGACGCTGACTTCACTGAGGTTTGATAAATTACAATAAAACACCATAAAAAAGGGCGAAATTCCGTTTCGCCCTAATGGTGTATTTATCCAATTCATAATTCATAATGCATGGTGCATAATTAACAGCTAAGTTTTCTCAGTACGATGTATCCTCACCATTGCGGCGCATTATAAAAGCAGAAGGCAGCAATGGCAGGCAGGAACGTAAAATACTATTGTCTTTTGGGATAGTTTTAATTATGAATTATGAATTATGCATTATGCATTAATATGAACGGAGAATAGATATGGCTGAAAAAAGAGATTACTATGAAGTGCTCGGCATTGAAAAGGGCGCTACAGAGGACGAGATAAAAAAAGCATTCCGTAAAAAGGCAAGGGAGAACCACCCTGACCTCCACCCGGACGACCCCTCCTATGTTGAGAAATTCCAGGAGATAAACGAGGCAAATGAGGTCCTCTCTGACCCGGAGAAACGTGCTCGCTACGACCAGTTCGGACACGCTGGCGTTGACCCCAGCTACGGCGGCGGCGCCGGCGGAATGGACGGCTTCGGCGGCTTTGATATGGGCGACATCCTGGAGAACATCTTCGGAGGCTTCGGCTTCGGCGGAGGTTCTTCACGTTCAAATTCTGCCAATGCACCAAGAAGAGGCTCCGATATACAGGAGACTTTGACTATCAGCTTTATGGATGCCTGCACAGGCAAGAAGCAGGAAGTCAAGATAAACCGTATGTGCGTCTGTGAGTCATGCCGTGGTACCGGAGCAAGCGAAGGTACATCCGCTGAGATATGTCCTGACTGTCAGGGCCGTGGCTCAGTCAAGTCCACACAGCGTACTCCCTTCGGTGCTATATCTTCGACCAAGCCCTGCCCTCACTGTAACGGAAAGGGCAAGATAATCACCAATCCCTGCCCGAAATGCCGTGGTGTGGGAAGAGTGCGTATGCAGAAAACAGTTTCTATCGACATACCGGCCGGTATCGACGACGGACAGACTATCCGTCTCAGCGGTCAGGGCGACTGCGGTGTAAACGGCGGACCCTCCGGTGACCTGCTGCTCAATATCACAGTGAAGTCTCACCCTCTGTTCAGACGTGAGGGCTACGACATCCACTGTGACATACCTGTTACTTACATGGAGGCAGTTCTCGGAGCAGAGATAACTGTACCAACTATCGACGGCGACGTCAAGTATAACATAAGCGAAGGCACACAGACCGGCACTGTATTCCGACTGAAGGGCAAGGGAGTCAAGAAGCTCCACCGTACCGAAAGGGGAAATCAGTACGTAAAGATATATGTTGAAGTTCCTAAGAACCTGACCAAAAAGCAGAAGGAGCTGCTGAAGTCCTTCGAGGCATCGCTCAGCGAAAAGAATTACGCTAAGCGTCAGAGCTTCTTTGAAAAGTTAAAGTCAAAACTGGACTTCTGATACAAAAGGCTGCCGCATAAATGTGTGGCAGCCTTTCAAATGCTGTCTGCTTAGCAAGTAATTATCTGGGGAACATTATATGATAGGGGCAATGGGGTGATACGGTCAGCAGTAAGGATACTGACTGACTATAGGTAACACCGCACAAAGACCGCCTGACGTCTTTGTGCGGTATTGCCTATATTTTACAGCAAAAGAGGAATCATATGTACCCTGACTTCAACGCTATTGATGAACACTATTTCTACGGCGGCCCTCTCGGTGCTGTCTGGTCAAAGGATAAGACCACATTCAGAATATGGACTCCCGCCGCAAATGAGGTCACTGTCAACCTCTATTCCGAAGGCAGCGGCGGAGAATGTCTCGGATGTTATCCTATGTTCTGCCATAAGGGTCTCTGGGAGACCACTATACTCGGCGACCTCAGCGGAAAGTACTACACCTACACCGTCCGCATAGGCTACACCGAGCAGGAAACTATCGACATTTATGCCCGCTCTGCCGGAGTCAACGGCATCCGTGGAATGATATTCGACCCTGTCTCTACGCAGCCTGAGGGCTGGGCTGAAAGCTCACCGGTAAAGCTGGAAAGCTATACCGATGCAGTTATCTACGAGCTCCATGTGAGAGATTTCTCTGAGGACGAGAGCGGCAGCTTCAGATTCAGAGGAAAGTTCAAGGCATTTACTGAGTCCGGTGTGACCAATACTGCCGGTGATACTATAGGTCTGGACTACATCGCCTCACTGGGAGTCACACACATCCACCTGCTCCCTGTATTCGACTATTACACAGTTGATGAGTCCGACAGCAGACCTCAGTTCAACTGGGGTTACGACCCACTCAACTACAACGTCCCGGAGGGTTCATACTCCACAGACCCTTACGACGGTGCCGCAAGAGTCAGGGAATTCAAGGAAATGGTCCTTGCCGCCCATAAAAAAGGCATAGGTATCATTATGGATGTGGTGTACAACCACACCTATCTGACGGAGGATTCATCCTTCACCAAGACCTTCCCCGGCTACTACTACCGCCAGACTCACGACGGAAAATACTCCAACGGCTCCGGCTGCGGAAATGAGTTCGCGTCAGAGAGAAAAATGGCCAGCAGATATATCATCGACAGCCTTTGCTATCTTGCAGAGGAGTACAAGCTGGACGGTTTCAGGTTCGACCTTATGGGCCTTCTTGACATTGACACCCTCAATGAGGCAGCAAAACGCCTAAAAGAGATAAATCCCTCGATGATACTCTACGGCGAAGGCTGGACCGGCGGTGCATCTCCCCTTGACGAGCGCAGAAGAGCTGTTAAGTTCAACACCTCTTCTATGCCGGATTTTGCTGTTTTCTCAGACGACTTCCGTGACACCGTGAAAGGCAATGTTTTCAGCGACGACTCCAAGGGCTATATCAACGGCGCAGACCGTCAGCTTGAATGGAAGATGCGCTCTCTGGTCTGCGGAGGCATAAAGCATCCTCAGATAAACTACGGACATTTCTGGACGGATTCCCCCTGCCAGGTGGTCAACTACGTGGAGGCACACGACAACCTGACCTTCCACGACAAGCTGAGACTGTCCATGCCCAACGCATCCGTGGATGACATTATCCGTATAGACAAACTGGGAGCTGCTCTCATTTTCTTCTCACAGGGCATCCCCTTCATACAGGCAGGCCAGGAATTCCTGAGGAGCAAACCACTCAGCAACGGCAGCTTTGACCACAACAGCTACCATTCCCCTGACAGCATAAACAGCATAAAATGGGACCGTCTGACAGACTACAAGGTCCTTGCAGACTACTACCGTGGGCTTATCGCCGTAAGGCGAAAATTCCCGGACCTGCGTATGACTTCCGGAGAACAGGTACGCAGCAGCATCTCATTCACAGAACTGGGCGGCGGAGCTTTTTCCGCTAAAATAGGCAGTCTCACCCTTGTGGTCAACCCCACATGGCAGGACAGGGAGATAGATGCAGAGGGAGCTGTATATGCAGACGGCGAGTCAGCCTCTGATACTCCTCTCAGAAAATGCTCCGGAAAAGAATACTGCCGCAGCCGCAGTATCCTCCTCATAGGACCTGATGAAGGCCCGGACAAGGAAACTGAGGAAGCTCAGGAATAATGATATTTCTCTGCCAGCGGGCGTCGCTTCAAGACGCCCCTGTATTATTTATTGACAAGTCACCCGTCCTGTGATATACTGATATAGCGGAATTATCCGCTCAACATAATCAAAAGAGGTGGTCAGGTGGACAAGCCTGAAATTTTATATATGGTCATACCCTGCTACAATGAGCAGGATGTCCTCCGGGAAACGTCATCCCGGCTTAAAGAAAAATACATATCCCTCCGGAAAAAAGGGCTCATCTCAGACCGCAGCAGGGTAGTCTTTGTTAATGACGGCTCAAAGGACAGCACATGGAGCATCATACAGGAGCTCCACAGAGAGTCTCCGGATTTCTTCTCCGGCATCGACCTGGCCCATAACAGCGGTCACCAGAATGCCGTACTTGCAGGACTTATGACTGTCAAGGACATCTGCGATGTCTCTATTACCATGGACGCAGACCTCCAGGATGACATTAACGCTGTGGATGAGATGCTTGAAAAATACTATGAGGGCAATCAGGTAGTCTACGGAGTACGCAGTGCCCGGAAAAGCGACACTTTTTTTAAAAAATTCACTGCCGAGAGCTTTTATAAGTTCATGAAGATAATGGGAGCAGACGTTGTCTATAACCATGCAGACTTCCGGCTGATGAGCAGGAGAGTACTAAATGAGCTTGCTGAGTTCAAGGAAGTCAATCTGTTTCTCCGTGGACTTGTTCCGCTGATAGGCTTCAAGAGCTGCTCAGTTTACTATGAAAGGCACGAGCGTTTTGCCGGAGAGAGCAAATATCCGCTGAAAAAAATGCTGGCATTCGCCATTAACGGCATCACTTCATTCAGCACAAAGCCGCTGAAAATGATAACCGGACTTGGCTTTGTAATGTCACTGCTCAGCATATGTGCATTTATCTGGGCATTTATAGCCAAATTCGCAGGCTTTGCAGAGCTTGGCTGGTCAAGTACTATATGCTCCATATGGCTTATAGGAGGACTACAGCTTTTCTGTCTGGGAATCATCGGTGAGTACGTGGGAAAGATATATGCAGAGGTCAAGCACAGGCCACGGTTCATAGTTGCTGATTTCCTCAACGAAGTCGGTGCAGAGTTCATCAATATGGACCCGGACAGCAAACAGGAAACTGAGAGTTAAAATTTTGTAAAGGCAATACTGCACAAAGCAGGGCGCACTAAGTGCGCCTTTTTTGTATGTGGGGAAGCTCCGCCCTTTTGTCGGCGCCGTATGCGAAAGCAGAGTGAGTCTTGCGTACAGAGTGAGCGAGTTTACGAACGACAGCGTGAACGGGTCCAACGTCACGCTGGCTTGACAAATATTGCGGCAGGATGTATAATAAAAGTGTATAAAATGCCTTAAAAAAAGGCAGATAGGAGTTAATTATGGAATACCTTGAAAACAGGGAGCTTTCTTGGCTTAAATTCAACAAAAGAGTTCTCGAAGAGGCCACTGCCCCGGAGACGCCTTTGCTCGAAAGGCTTTCGTTTTCTGCTATATATCAGAGCAATCTGGACGAATTCTTTATGGTGCGTGTGGGCTCTCTCACCGATGCCGCTAAAAATAATAAAAATAAAAAAGACAGCCGCAGCGGTATGACTCCCGCTCAGCAGCTCGATGCAGTCTTTACAGCAGTCCGCAGGATGCAGCCTATGGTTGAGGACTCCTACCGCAGAACTATGTCAGACCTGGGCGCCTACGGTTTCGTACACGTAACACCGGAGACAGCCTCCGCAGAGGAGCTCTCCTTCCTTGAACTCTACTTCAAGCGTGAACTGAAACCCTTTATCTCCGGTATTGTGGTAAACGACGCCCTTCCGTTCCCCTTCCTCAAAAATAAGGAGCTCTATGCTGTTGTCCAGCTCGGAGCTAAAAAAGCTACGGCTATAGGAATAGTCCCCGCAAGCAGGGAAAACAGCGAGCGTATCATCCCCCTCAGCAAAGACGGCAAAAGATTCATCCTTGAAGAGGACGTCATCCTGTACTACGCTCACCAGATGTTCAAAGGATATAAGGTCCTGGACAGAGCTCTGGTCAGAGTGACAAGAAGTGCCGATATTATGGTCTCCGGCAAGGGTGCGGAGTTCCGTGACCGTATGGAGGAGCTCGTTGTGAAGCGCACTAAGCTGGCTCCTGTAAGACTGGAAATATCCGATGAGTTCTCAAGGGAGGCTCTGGACTACCTCTGCCGCAAGCTGAAACTCAAAAATTCACGGGTATTCACATCCCATATTCCCCTTGACCTGTCATATGTCTTTGAGCTTCAGGAGCTCGACAGTGCTCCGAATCTTCACTATATCCCAAGACAACCCAGAAAACCGGCAGCTCTTTCAGACACAAAGCCTGTGTTCTCGCAGATAAAATCAAAGGACCTGCTGCTCAGCTACCCCTTTGAGTCCATGAATCTTTCCTTTATCAGGCTGCTCCAGGAGTGTGCTTCCGACCCGAAGGTAACATCAATAAAGATAACCCTCTATCGCCTGGCACGTAACAGCAAGGTCATCGACGCCCTGTGTACTGCTGCTGAGCACGGCAAGGAAGTCCTTGTCATGATAGAGCTCAGAGCGAGATTCGACGAGGCAAACAACATAGAGTGGTCAAAGCAGCTCCAGGCTGCCGGAGTCAAGGTCATCTACGGCCCGAAGGACTACAAGGCCCACTCCAAGCTGCTTCTCATCACCCGCAAGGCTCAGGGCGGCGGTTTCGACTACGTAACACAGGTCGGTACCGGAAACTACAACGAAAAGACCTCCGCTCTCTACACAGACCTAATGCTCCTCACCGCTGACAGAGACATTGCTGCCGATGCCGAGGACGTTTTCAATGCCCTCCAGAACGGTACTCTCGTTGAGAGCACAAGAAAACTTCTGGTATCCCCTCTGGCCCTCAGACCTCAGGTACTGGCCATGATGGATGAGCAGATAAATATTGCTAAAAACGGCGGCAGCGGCTATATCGCCGCAAAGGTAAATTCCCTCTGCGACAAGGTCATCATGGACAAACTGGCAGAGGCCTCACAGGCAGGAGTGAAGGTAGAGCTGGTAGTCAGGGGCATCTGCTGTCTCATCCCCGGTATACCGGGATATACTGAGAATATCACTGTCCGCAGCATAGTGGGACGCTTCCTTGAACACAGCCGTATCTTCATTTTCGGTGCAGACGGCAAAGAACAGAAGATATACATAGGCTCCGCAGACTACATGAGCAGAAATACTATCCGCCGTGTAGAGGTCGCCGCTCCCATAGAGGACGAAAAGCTCAAAAAGCGCATCCGTGAGATGTTCCATGTCCTCATGAACGACAACGTGAAGGCAAGAGTCATGCAGAGTGATGGAAGCTACGTCCACGCAGAGAGCAGACGTCAGTCTGACCAGCCTCTCAACGCTCAGGAGTACTTCTATGATGAGGCCTACAAACGCCTTGAGGACAAACAGGCCCGTCAGGAACAATTGAAGGTTAACCGTGAAAAAGGTGCTGCCAAAACCGCAAGGAAAAAGACTTCCGCAAAGGCAAAAGCTCCCGCAAAGAGAAGCAAAAAGAACTGATTTTCCCGGAATCATCGTTATTTTTGCATTAAATAACAGGAAAGTACTTGAAACTCCAGTTCATTTATGGTATAATATATTTTATACATGGATACTTTTTAGAGTTTGAGGTTTAAATAATGATAGGTTTTTATAACTATACTGTTATTCTTACATATATGAGCCTTGTCTCGTCGGTAATAGGTATGTTTCTGGCTCTCGGAGTCAATGGCGAACCTCCCCACCCGGAGTATGCTATAATATGCCTTATGGTCTCCGGTCTCTGCGATATGTTCGACGGAAAGGTGGCCCGTACTAAAAAAGACAGGACTGAAAGTGAAAAAAAATTCGGCATACAGATAGATTCCCTCTGCGACGCAGTTTGTTTCGGACTGCTCCCGGTAGTCATAGGCTATTCCATAGGCATGAGGGACATCTGTGACCTGCCTATACTGGTGCTATTCCCGCTTTGTGCAGTTATCCGCCTGGCCTACTTCAATGTAGCTGAGGAGGAACGTCAGAAAAAGACTGCTGAGGTCCGCAAGACCTATGAAGGACTTCCGGTCACCAGCGTAGCACTGATACTTCCGGTGGTCTACAGCTTCCACAAGGATATTGGCTATGACAATTTCCCAATGGTCTACGGCACAGCTCTTCTGGTGATAGCAATAGCATTTATCACCAGATTCAAGGTAAAAAAGCCCTCCATGAGGACAATGCTCTCATTTATAGGTATCGGAGTTGCAGAGCTCATCTGGATGCTTTACAAAACCAAAATGAAGTGACCCGCTTGACGCTGACCAGTTCACGATGCCGCTTGCTCATCGGGCAAGTCATACTCTCCTTTTACTTACGGAAGAGATAATAATTATGATACATGATTGGCGCACTTTGTGCGCCAATTTTGTTATATCCTTGTATTTCTGAACTCCCTGCTCTTAAGGCAACACCGCACAAAGACCGCCTGACGTCTTTGTACTGAATCTGCTTGGATATTTTCCGTCATCTTGCACACGGAATTTCTATATAATCTGACGAAAAATCTCACGGCGCATCTTCAGCACAATCTTTGTGCGGTATTGCCTTAGTTCCTGATATGCCGCTCATTAATTACTAAAAAAGGTATTGATTTTTTCAGAAAAGTGTGGTATACTTACAATATAAATTTAACCGAAAGAAGGTCATATTATGGACATCAAAGAAAAAATCGAAGAGATCGCTGACAAGGTAAAGGGCGATAAGGACCTCCAGAAGAACCTCACCAAGAACCCTGTAAAGGCCGTTGAAGGCGTTACCGGCATCGACCTTCCCGATGATAAGATCAACAAGGTCGTTGACGCTGTCAAGGACAAGGCCGGCGATGTTATCGACAAGCTCAAGAAGTAAGACACAATGAGGTGCTATCTGAAAGACAGCACCTCATTTTCTATGTTGCCTTAAAAGTGCCATTAACGATTTATAAGGAGGAATATCATGGAATTCAAAAAGGGGAACGGGTGGAAATGCTGCTTCGACTCTGAGACCGGCCTTTACACTGCACAGATAGGCGGCGGACCAAATCAGGACCTGTACGAGATAACCAAGGAGATATATGACCATGTAGACGACAAGGACGTAAAGTGGCCAACACGGCTTATAAGTGAGGGACGCCATCTGTTCATGGCGGTGAATGACCGCTGCGGCCCTCCATATACCGTGGTCTTAGACTCTGATTATAAGAAACTCTGTCCCTGGGCAGAGACTACGATCACAGGAACACTATGGGATGACGATATGACTGACGCTGCTGTGGAGGTTTTGGGATCCGAAAAAGACAACCGTGAACAGCGCAGAAAAAAGCGTGCAGAGCGAAAATAAAGAGTGGAATACTATCAGAGGCCTGCTAATTATGAACAAATTGTAAACATTTCTCCCGGCTCTTGATTTTCTTACCGGAAAGTTATATACTATATTTAGCACTCAAAGACTTAGAGTGCTAAAATTATTCCACGGAGATGTTTTTAATGGAAACAAAGCAGTTCAAAGCAGAGTCCAAAAGACTCCTCGATATGATGATCCACTCTATTTATACACATAAGGAGATATTCCTCAGAGAGCTTATCTCTAATGCCAGCGATGCTATCGACAAGCTCTATTTCAAGTCTCTCACCGACGACAAGGTCGGTCTCAGCAAGGATGACTTCGCTATCTGGATAACCGCTGACAAGGAATCCCGTACCCTTAAAATAGCCGATAACGGTATCGGTATGACTGCCGAGGAGCTTGAAAACAACCTCGGTACTATCGCAAACAGCGGCTCATTCAAGTTCAAGAATGAGAACAAGCTCGAAGAGGATAACCAGATAATCGGACAGTTCGGTGTAGGCTTTTACTCCGCTTTCATGGTAGCAAAGAAGGTCACTGTAATATCCAAGGCCTACGGCAGCGACAAGGCCTATCAGTGGGAATCTGAGGGTGTTGACGGCTACACCATCACTGAGGCCGACAAGCAGTCCGCAGGTACAGAGATAATCCTCGAACTCCTGGAGGACACTGAGGACGAGAACTATTCCGACTTCCTCGACCAGTACCGCATAAAGTCTCTGGTCAGCAAGTACTCCGACTACATCCGTTTCCCTATTAAAATGGAGTGTACTCACAGCCGTCCCAAGGAGCAGTCCGAGGAGGACAAGGAGGCTAAAAAACCTCTGGAGTATGAGGACTATATCGAAGTCGAGACCCTCAACAGCATGGTCCCACTGTGGAAGAAGAATAAGACTGAGCTGAAGGATGAGGACTATACTCACTTCTACACCGAGAAATTTTATGATTACAACCCTCCGCTGAAGTATTCACACATCAGCAACGAGATGCCGGCCTATAACGCCCTGCTCTACATCCCCTCAAAGGCTCCCTTTGACTACTACTCAAAGGAGTACGAAAAAGGTCTCCAGCTCTATTCCAATGGTGTCCTCATCATGGACAAGTGCGCTGACCTCCTGCCGGACTATTTCAGCTTTGTAAAGGGTCTTGTTGACTCAGAGGACCTGTCACTGAACATCTCCCGTGAGATGCTCCAGCACGACAGACAGCTCAAGGTCATCGCCAAGAGCATCGAAAAGACTATCAGCAATGAGCTGAAAAAGATGCTGAAAAATGACCGTGAGAAGTACGAGGAATTCTGGAAGGCATTTGGCTTACAGCTCAAGTACGGCATCTACAGCGACTACGGCATGAACAAGGAAAAGCTCCAGGACCTCCTGCTGTTCACGTCCTCCAATGAGCAGAAGCTCGTTACCCTTGACGAATATGTCACCGGTATGCGTGAGGACCAGAAGTACATCTACTATGCTACAGGCGAGAGTGCAGCACGTATCGAACAGCTCCCGCAGACTGAACTTGTCAAGGACAACGGCTATGAGATACTCTACCTCACAGACAACATTGACGAATTTGCAGTAAAGAGCCTCCGCCAGTACAAGGAAAAGGAGTTCAAGTCTGTATCTGCTGACGACCTGGGACTTGAAAATGCCGAGAAGAAGGAAGAGATAAAGGCTAAGGAAGAGGAGAATTCCGGCCTGCTGGAGGACCTCGCAAAGGCTCTTGACGGCAAGGTAACAAAGGTCATCCTGTCACAGAGACTGAAATCCCACCCGGTATGCCTTACCAGTGAGGGCGAAATATCACTTGAAATGGAAAAGGTACTCAACTCTATGCCTATGGACCAGAAGGTCCAGGCTCAGAGAGTCCTTGAGATAAATCCGGAGCATGAGATATTCACAAAGCTCCAGAACATCAGCAAGGACGGTGACAGCGACAAGCTGGGCAAGTACGCTAAGCTGCTCTATGACCAGGCTCTCCTCATCGAGGGTATGAGCATCGAGGACCCTGTTGAGTTCTCAAATCTCATCTGTGAGCTTATGTAATAAATAAA
>CACWPR010000064.1 GCA_902762855.1 Ruminococcus flavefaciens | reverse complement strand
TGAAGCACATACTGGCCGCTGTCACGCTTGTATAGCGGTACGTCGTACTTTCTGAGCCTTCCATGCACCGGCTCGATGACAAGCAGGTCCTTGCCCTGACGTATTAACGGCCACATACTGTCACCTACGTTGGTATATATCAGCCTGCCGTTCTTTTCAAGCTGCTCCTCGAAGGTGGACTTAGTCATCTATTGCTCCTATCTTCCTGAGCTGAGCTATTATCTTCTTCACGTCATGCTCGATCACATCTTTCGGACCGTCGTACTTCTTCTGCATCTTATCAACTATCTCAGCCTCTGTTGTTTCCTTTTCAAGGCACTTGATTATGAAGCCTGCTGTCTCGTTACTGCGGACAAGTCCTGAAAACTTTGATGCTCCTGTTGAAACGAGGAGCTTGCTTCCGCCGTCGTCGTGTGTTAAAAATCCGCTGTTCAATTTCATTGCTTTCTATCCTTTCATGCCATTATAGGCAGTCTCTGCTGCCGAAATATCCATATTGCATCCCAGACGGTAAAGTCCGGTGTACTCTGCCATTCTGTCAACCAGTTTTAGCGTTTCAGAAAGTCCGACTGGGTCCGCCGGACGGTACACCTGCTGAAGCAGCATCGCATATGCGCTGCTCTTCATTATTTTTTCAATGCGGTTCTCATCCGCTCTTTCAAGAATGCATATAGCTTTAAGGGGTACTGCTATATCATTGCCAAGCCGATGCTTTCCGTTATATGGGGTCCCGTAGGCAATAATACCTTTTTCATTCACTGATATGAGCGGTTTATCGTCATTCACCATTACTGCACGTTCTCCGAAATACTCCCTCCATAGCCTTGTGTGGGTGGACTTGCCTGTTCCGGACTTTGCTGTAAAAAGATAACCCTCTCCGTCAACGGCTATTACTGAACCGTGGAATACAAATGCGCCGTATGACGGCATCTTCTCTGCTACCTTCCGGTACACAGCAGTTTCTTCAAGGAGGTCATCTGAAAAGTCTGGAGCCGGAAGTCCCTCATAGGCGAACTCTGAATCAGACTTTTTCTTCTCCTTTATTATGTCCTCAGGCATGATCTCTACTGAAAAATCTGCCGGTCTGTCCGTTTCATAATCACGGCAGTATTCGTGGACCCTTCCGTATATCGACGTTACTTCCACTACTTTATCGGCAAACCTGTACTTCTTCGTTATCATTTCTATGGAACTCCTTATGTACGGTCTTTTATTGCGAATGCTTTTGCATTCATTATATCATAAAAGCGCAGCGTTATGATATAATTGCCCGATATGCAGGGAGCAAATCTTGATTTGCGTATCTGCAAGGGCTTTAGATAATATATAATGAATGCTTTTGCATTCATTATATCATAAAAGCGCAGCGTTATGATATAATTGCCCGATATGCAGGGAGCAAATCTTTGATTTGCGTATCTGCAAGGGCTTTAGATAATATATAATGAATGCTTTTGCATTCATTATATCATATTTTAATATACTTTGCAATAGCTCCGGTTTTTTATTACTTGACATTCATAGATGAATGTGATATGATACAAATAGTAACGGATATACCGTTATATCTTATCTATTTTTAAAGGAGAGCGTTGTTTGAAAAATAATAACAGAACTGAGATAGCAGCGTAAACGGGAGGTTTGCGAATACTGTCTCACACAAACCTCCCGTGCCTTGTCAGCTATTTCAGGAGGAAAAAACAATGAATAAATCAGACTATATCATTCGCAGAGAAACCATAAACGACTACCATGAAGTTGAGGAACTCGCCCGTGAAGCCTTCTGGAACCTCAGTGTTCCCGGATGCAGTGAGCATTACTTTATGCACGTTCTCAGACAGCACAAGGCTTTCGTTCCGGAACTTGACTATGTTATCGAAATAAACGGCAGGATAGCCGCAAGTGTCATGTACTCAGTTTCTGACCTCACCGATGAAAACGGGAACAAAAAAGAAGTCCTCACTATGGGGCCTATATGTGTACTCCCGGAACATCAGCGGAAAGGCCTGAGCAGGATACTGCTCGAATACACCTTCGCCAAGGCTCTGGAAATGGGATTCGATACCGTTATCAATTTCGGCAATCCCGACAACTACGTTGCAAGAGGATATAAGAGCTGCAAAAAGTATAACGTCTCCCTTGAAGGTGACTATTACCCTGCTGCACTCCTCGTAAAGGAACTGAAGGAGGGCTCCCTTGCCGGAAAAAAATGGGTCTATCATCAGAATGACGCTGATGCGCCCTGTGATGATGCTGAGGCAGTCGAAAAGTATGACTCCCTCTTCACACCTAAGGTAAAGGCCTGGCAGCCAAGTCAGGAGGAATTCTTCATACACAGCCATTCGGCTATAACATGGTAAGATAATAAGCAAAGCTCCCTGTTCAACAGGGAGCTTTTTTTCATATATTCTCGTTTTTCAGTGCGTCTATAGGATTGTCTTTCTTCACCTTGTTTATCGAATACATCATGGTCGTGAATACTACTGCAAATACGCTTAAAACTGCTGCCCCAACAGCACCCCATGGCAGATGATAACTGCTTTCAAAATTCTCATTCACTGCACGATATATAAGATAATTCACTGCTGCCGATACCGGAAGTCCAAAGAGCAGCGCCTTTGTACCGTATAACAGACACTCGAATATCATCATACGGTCAAGTCCCCGGCCGCTCATGCCAGTCGAACGCAGCATCGCAAATTCTCGTCTTCGCAGGTTGATATTCGTCGTCATCGTGTTGAATACATTCGCAACTGCGATAAGTGAGATGAGTACTATGAAGCTGTATGCAAATACCTTGATTATCGTTACGATATTTCGCACTCCTTCTACCTCTGCTGCATAATTATTTATATATCCTGATAGACCGCATTTATCCTTTATCCTTTCAACATCTGAATATGTACTGCGGTAGTCAGAACTGATGATGTTGTAGAGATACATATTCGTATATAGATGCTCACTGATACTTTCACTGGCTGACATAGGATACATCAGGAATAATTCTTCATCGCCCTCTGCACTTACAAAATACGGAATAGTACTTACAGTCGCTCCGACTTCAATATTATGCTCCTTTTTCATATTTACATCTGTCAGATGCACATATTCTGTACTGCCTTCTTCAGCATCCACAGGAAGATACAGGTTGCTGCCATCGTCATCATGTCCTGCAAACTTGTAGCCTAAATCCGCCGGAGATAAATTCTCCTCTGCTCTTACGCTGAATTCATCATCGTCGAAAATGTCGAACTTCACGTTTTTATATTTTTCGATGTCGAATGCAGTCATTCTGTTATAGACTACAGCACATGGCGACTCAGTGCTCATAAATCTGTCTTCAGCAAGTCCTTCATCCTTCAGAAATTCACGATATATGCCGTCTTCAACAAAAAAGATCTCTGCCTCTGCCTTATATTCATCACCGGTATCACTGAAAATGTTACCAACAAAATTGAGCGCATCTGAGGTCAGGATGTCCTTTTTTATATATAGTGACATACCGCTGACTAATGAGAATGATGTCTTTTCTGCCGAATCTGCCTGCGAAAATTCCTTCATGAGCGCCATTCCGTCGGTATCCTCTTGGGCATAGACTAATATTGAGATGTCGTAACTGCAAGTCTCGCCTTCCGATTCTACTGACTCTATAAGATAATCCGTGAATCCGACCGCCGATATGAACAGTACTATGCTCATGAACAGACTCAGTATAGTCGCTCTGTAACGCTTTTTGCTGCGCTTGAAGTACTTGTGTCCAAGCAGTCCGGGAAGTCCGAAGAGCTTGTATATCAGTTTCGGGGTGTGCATCCTGCGGTTCTTTACCTTTATGTCTCCATTCTGACGGATAGATTCCACTATCGTCTGCTTGCGTATCCTTGCTGAAGGTATCCATACTGAGATCCTTACTATCTCAAGTGATATGAGAACTGCCAATATAAGTGCCGGAACAGATATAACAAGTTTCATCTGGAAGGAATTCTCTGTCATCAGCCAGATAACTGAATCCAGCTTTTTCCCTATCAGCTTGAATGTTACTGCTATTCCTCCGATGCCAAGCAGGATGCCCAGCGGTATTCCTATGGCACTTACTGCAAGCGCTTCAAATTCCATCATCTTTCTAAGCTGCTTCTTCGTTGCTCCGACCGATGAAAGAAGTCCGAACTGCTTTGCACGCTCACTGAATGATATTGCAAATGCATTGTATATGAGCGCTACTGAACCAAATACGATTATGCCTATCAGGACTGCTGCCATTCCGAAAAAGAAACCGTAAAATCCTGCATATCTGAATACTCCCAGAGTCATGAGCACTTCGTCGTTGGTACCTCCGAAAAGTCCGCTGTTATTTACGAAATCAAATGTATCATTCGGTTTTTTCATGTGGAAGTACAGGTCGTAGGTACCCTCTGTTACTTCACCGTCATATATGGTGTAACAGTCAATACCCTCAGATTCCCAACTGCTGAACATGAACATATCATAAGTGCCTACTACTGTATAGGTCTTTGTTGTATAGGTCTTTGTGGTCAGTATCTCTTGTGGTGATGCCTCAGTCGGAAAAAACGAGATCATACTCTGTTCAGGGTCATATTCCCCTATCGCAAGCTCTAAGGTATCACCTACTTTGCAGAACTCGTATTCAGAAGGTATCATCAGTTCACTGCTGTTCTCAGGTAAACGGCCGTCTACTGCATGGATAGGCATACCGTCCATGAATCCTTCACTTGCACCGTTTATTTTCAGGTACACACTCAAGTCTATGTCATCGTATGGTGGTTTATAAGTTACCATTGAATAACCAAGTTCTTTAGAAAAAAAGGTGTCCTTTATCGCCTTATCCCCAGAGATACGTTCAACCTCTTCTGCACTTATACTCCTGAAGTTTCCGTGCCATGTGCCGTTATAGTACCTTGTGTAGTCCTTTATAAAACTGAATAGGCTTGCAAAACTGGTCAGCACTGCACATATCAGTGCTGTTGAGAGCATGATACCGATTATCGTGACTATCGTCCGGCTCCGGTTCTTTTTCAGGCTCTCTATCGTCACTTTCTGAAATACGTTCATTTTCCGGTCTCCTCATCTCTTACGATGTGTCCGTCCTCTATTGCGATTATTCGGTCTGCCTGCAATGCTATGCTCTCATCGTGTGTTATTATTATTAGCGTCTGGCCGTATTTCTTGTTAGAACTCTTCAGCAGCTCAACTATCTCCTGGCTGTTCTTGCTGTCAAGATTTCCTGTGGGCTCATCTGCAAGGACTACTGCCGGTGCATTCATGAGAGCTCTGCCTATGGATACTCTCTGCTGCTGTCCGCCAGAAAGCTGGTTTGGAAGATGTTCTTCCCTTCCGTCAAGTCCGAGTATCCCTATCAGCTCATTGAGCCTTTCCTCATTTACCTTCCTGCCGTCCATAAGCACAGGAAGTGTTATGTTCTCACGCACATTCAATACAGGTATCAGATTGTAGAACTGGTATATGAGCCCTACCTGCCTGCGGCGGAATATGGCAAGCTGTTCGTCGTTCTGCGCGTATACATCCTTGCCGTCTACCCAGACCTTTCCGGATGTTGGTTTGTCTACTCCTCCAAGAATGTGCAGCAGTGTGGACTTGCCTGAGCCGGAAGGTCCGATTATTGCTACGAACTCTCCTTTTTCAACTGAGAATGATACGTGGTCAAGTGCCTTGACTTCATTTTCATCCTTGCCGTATACTCTGCATAGGTCATCTACCTTCAATATTTCCATATTCCCTCTCCTTTTCATTAAGACGTTCTGAACATCTTTGCTGTTGTTATGTATTTATTTTATCATGCAACAGTGACATCTCCGTGACTTTATTATTACTATTCTGTCACTAAACCTCACTTTATACTGTGCTCTTGTAAAACCTTATCGTGAACTCCGCTCCGCTCTCAGGACGATTCCCAGCTTTTATCGTACCGTTCTGGCTGACTATTATCTTCTTTGCAAGGGCAAGCCCTATGCCAAATCCCTTGTCACCGGAATCACTGCCTTTATAAAAACGCTCGAATATATGCGGTAGGTCCTCAGGCGAAATGCCTGTGCCGGTATCTTTCACGACGATCTCTGTATATATCGGATTGTCTGCTCCTGTTACTCGTATCTCTCCGCCGTCAGGTGTATGCTCCATACAGTTCTTGACTATGTTCAATATGGCCTCACAGGTCCAGAGAATGTCACCTGAAAAACTGCCGTCCGCCTCTACTATCAGTCTCTGCTCACGAAGCTCCATTGGTATCTGCACTGGTGTACAGGCCTTCCTCAGAAGCTCCTCCAGACTTATCTCCTCTGTACGAAATCTGACTGTTCCGGCATCCAGCTTTGATATTTTCAGAAGCGCTGTCAGCAGCCAGTCTACCTGACGGAGAAGTTCACTGGTCTCTCGGAGCATTTCATTCTTTTTTGCTTCTGTAGTCTGCGGTCTTGCAAGCATCGAGACTATCAGGTTCATGGATGTCAAAGGAGTACGAAGCTGATGAGATATGTCTGCCAGTGAGTCAGCAAGATATATCTTGTCAGCTTTCAGTATAGACTGCTGCTCCCTGAGCCTTACTGTCATTTTGCTTATCTCACTCTCAAGTATGGACAGCTCACCTTCTGAATACCGGTCAAAGGCTATGTGGTCGCAGCCGTGAAGTATTCCGTCTATGTCCTCAGATATGGACTCGATCTTCTCATTGCGTATGTTTTCACTTATAAAGTGGACTGCTGTCATAATCAGTGACAGTATCAGTATCACAAGTCCCGTCCTGAACTCTATGCAGGCTCCGATCACAGTTGCCGCTGCCGTTATCAAAAGCATCAGCTTCGTTGAAAAACTCAGTCCTCGATTGAATATTTTTATCTTCATATATCGACCCTGTACCCCAGTCCGCGGACTGTCTTGATTATTGTGGGATTCTGTGGGTCCTTCTCTATTTTCTCACGGAGCCGCTTGATGTATACAGTCAGTGTGTTGTCATTTACAAACTCCCCTGCTATGTCCCATATCGCCTCCAGAAGCTGACTGCGTGATAAAACTGCTCCCCTGTTGTTGATAAATACAAGAAGAAGTCTGTATTCAAGCGCCGACAGGTATAGGTCCTTGCCGTCCCGTGTGGCTACTCCCTTAACTGTGTCTACTGACACGTCCCCAAGCTGAGTCACACTTCCGTTGCCTCCTGTCAGACGAAGTATGTTGCGTATCCTCATAATAAGCTCCCGTGGACGGAAAGGCTTGGGTATATAATCATCTGCCCCAAGCTCAAATCCGGTAACAGTACTGTACTCATCTCCGGAGGCGGTCAGGAATATCACCGGTATGTCATATTCCGACTTTATGGCAGAGCATACTGAAAAACCGTTGCCGTCTGCAAGCGAGACATCAAGAAGTACCATGTCAAAATGCTCTTTCTCCGCAAGTTCAAGCGCTCCGGACTGTCCTGATGCGCTCTTTACAGAAAATCCTTCTTCTGTAAGGAATTCCACAAGATTTGTCACTATGCTTTTATCATCTTCAACAAGAAGTATCTTGGTCATTGTTCCACTTCCTTAATATAATATGTTTCTATAATAATTCTATCATAAAACAATTCCGTTTTCAATTACAATATTGTAATTTTAAAGTTAATATAAAAACATATATCATTTACTATTGATTTATCTGTCGTTTTTTGATATAATATTTAAGCACCTTGGGGCATAGCCAAGCGGTAAGGCAACAGACTTTGACTCTGTCATCCGTGGGTTCAAATCCCGCTGCCCCAACCAGAAAGTCCGGCATGATACTGCCGGACTTTTCTTTATTATAAAATACACACTCAGCGGCATCGTTCTGCACGAACGGTGCCGCATTATTTTAACAAAATTGTTGCCTTTTGATAAATAGGCTGAACCTATAAGTGACAATAAAGTTTACGTATTGGACATATAACCAAAACCATGATATGATTAATGCATAGAAAAACACTGGGAGTGATAAGTAATGAAAAAACATTTCAGATATTTCATTAACTCGGAGCGAATGCGATGTTGCTTCGCTTACGCTGTTTGAATAAGTCTTCAATTATTAGTTTATCTGAATTTATGTTATGAAAGGTCGATCAATTATGAATATCAAGATCAAAGTTTTATCCGTACTCACCGCTGCTGCCCTCCTCACAGGATGCGGCGCCCTCAATAATTCCTCCAGCTCTGCACCTGCAAGTGCTAACGGACTGGAAAAAACCTCTATCAACATCGGTCACCTCAACTCAACTGCTCACCTGCTTGCTTTCGTTGCTAAGGAAGAGGGATATTTCGAGGAAGAGGGACTCAATGTCACTCTTACTCAATTCTCCAGCGCCGCTGAACTTGTGAACGGTCTCGAATCCGATAAGCTGGACGTCGCTTTCATCGGTTCAGTTCCTACACTTACTTTCCAGAGCCAGGGACATGACGTTTCTATCTTCGGAGGCGCTATGACTAACGGCCACGGCTACGTTATCAAGTCAGAATACGCTGACGAGGATGAACTCGGTGTTGAGATACTCAAAGGCAGAAATGTTGCATCTGTAAAGAACAGCGTTCAGGATGCTGAGCTCCAGATACTCCTTAAAAATGCCGGCATTGGCATAGGAGAAGGCAGCGACGAAGTCAATATAGTTTACTTCGACAGCCAGAAGGATGCATATGCGGCTCTTCTGAACAAGTCGATAGATGCTGCATCGGTCTACTCACCATACGCTTCACTTGCCAAGTCTCAAGGCTACAAGGTGGTTTACTACTGCGCTCATGAAGAAGCTCTCCAGAATCAGCCCTGCTGCCGTCAGGTCGCTAAGACTTCTTCACTCAGCGACTATCCAAAGACCTATGAGGCTATCGAAAGAGCCTTCATCAAGGCTTACCACTTCTCTCAGACTGACCACGAGCAGACTATCAAGGATGTTAAAAAGTACATCGACATCGAGGAGGACCTCATCGAAATAGAGCTCTATGACGGATTCGGTTTCTCCATTCCGGACCCTGACAAACAGGGTACTATCGAGCTCAAAAACAGTATAGTTGAACTCGGTTATACCGACGACTACGACATCGAACCTCTTTACAATACTGATATTTACAAGAAAGCTCTCGAAAGCATCTTAGCTGAGGAGTCTGACGACATTTATAATTCTTTACAGGAGCATTTCAATGACTACGAATAAGATAGAGATCAAAAATCTCACAGTCAATTATATAGAAAATAAAAAGAGCTTCAACGCTCTGCACGATGTTTCTTTCGGAGTGGCAGACGGTGAATTTGTAAGCGTTATCGGAGCCAGCGGCTGCGGCAAGTCCACTCTTCTCAGCGTCCTCGAAGGCATCTATAAAGCTGCCGGAGGTTCTGTTGAGATAAACGGAAAAGAACTCAAGGGCACAGGTACTGAGCGTGGAGTAGTGTTCCAGCACTACTCCCTGTTCCCCTGGATGACTACAAGAAATAATATTGCTTTCGGTATCAAGCAGGCTCAGCGTGGTATTAAAAGAAGCGAAAGACTCAGGATAGCTGATGAATTTCTCTCTAAGGTCGGTCTGAAAGGCTTCGGTGAAAAGTACCCCTCACAGCTCTCCGGCGGTATGCAGCAGAGAGCCGCTATCGCCCGTGCTCTTGCTATGAACACTGAGATTCTCCTCATGGACGAACCATTCAGTGCTATAGACGCTAAAAACAGAGTGATCCTTCAGGAGCTTCTTCTCTCACTCTGGGAGGGTGACGGCAGTGAGCCAAGAAAAACTGTCGTCTTTGTCACTCACGATATTGATGAGGCTATTTTGCTTTCTGATAAGATAGTTGTCCTCACAGCTCATCCCGGAACCGTAAATGAGATAGTCAAGGTGCCTTTCAGCAGGCCAAGAAACCGCTCTGAACTTATCAAAACCGAGGAATACGGCCGTTTCAGAAACAAGCTCCTCTCTCTTCTTTACAACGATATTGCCGAACGTATCGGCGGAGATGAGGTGGTATTATGAGTCTGAAAAAACGCTTTCTGAGAGTCACTCATCTGCTCTTCATAGCCCTGCTGCTAATTCAGCTACTCCCTGACCAGTCTACCAAAGAAGTCTGCACAGGCTCTTTAGTCAGGTTCGTTATCATAGTGGAAGCAGTCGTTTTAGCAGTGTCATTCTTCATCAAAAAGCCGGAGTCTCTTTCACTTCTGCTGGATATTGCTGGTTTCGTTTACGTTTTCCTTGCAATATGGACTCTTGCTACTGCTAAGTACAACTACCTCAATGACCTCCTTTTCCCGGCACCGGGCAAGGTGGTGTCACAATTCGTTGAGGACAGAGAAAAGATATGGATAAATATAAAAAGCTCTCTCGGAACTACTCTTAAAGGCTTTTTCATTGCGGTCGCTGCTGCTCTCCCTCTGGGACTTTTCATCGGTTGGAGCGCAAGGATAGGAAGTGCTGCTACTTACATCACTAAATTTTTCAGCTCTATCCCTCCGATAGTATATATCCCATACGGTATCGCTCTGCTGCCTACTTTCCAGTCAGTATCTGTATTCGTTATTTTCCTTGCGACCTTCTGGCCGGTATTCGTTGGTACCATGAGCGGTGTTCTCGGCGTGGACAAAAGGATAATCGACTCCGCTAAGGTGCTCAATGTCCGCAAGCCTGAGATGCTTTTCAAGATAATTCTCCCCGCTTCCCTTTCTCAGATATTTCTGGGATGCAATCAGGGACTGAGTGTCTCCTTCATACTGCTTACTTCCGCTGAGATGATAGGTGCTAAGGACGGAATGGGCTACTACGTAAAGTACTATTCGGATTTCGGTGACTATACCCGTACTATAACAGGTCTCCTCGTTATTGGTTTTGTGGTCATCGCTGTTACTTTTCTTTTCAATAAGCTCCAGCAGTATCTTCTCCGCTGGAAAAGATAATATCATGATCCGGGACGCAGACAGCGTCCCTTTTGTGTACTATGTACATCGTTTATTTAACAAATATGTAATAAATCATCACTATGCACAATTATATAGTTTGCCTATTGACAAAGTAGTATTTTGGAGTTATAATACTTATAGTTCCTATAGGAAATAGGAACAAATAACTATAAGGAGAGTTCGCTATGAGACCTGTTATCAATATAATGTGTTGCTGCAGATGCTGTGCGGTACCTTTTCAATTCCTGCATCCACACACCGGGTCTGAGCGATGTTGAACACCTCGTTTACATATTGCCTGAGATCTTGCAGAATCTTGGTTCTGCATCAGCGTGGAGTGTAAGGAGCATTCTGCGCTTTTATTTTTATGTGTTTTGAGGAGTTTTTATGGTTGATGAAAGAGAAAGCGTGACCGCTAAGCTCTGTGCATTCGCAAGAGCATGGCATTCAAACAGGTCCCGCCAGAAAATTTACGACGACTACCTGGCCTACGATCTGATGGGCAAGGAGGAATACGATCAGATCTACGACATGATAAGCCGTGGATTCAATTCCTCTCCGGTCTCCTTTTCAAGAGAGGACACTGAGAGTATCATTAACGAGTATATCGCACCTATCCCACTTTCAAGGATCAGTTTTTCAGAAAAAAGACTTGCTGATTTCGCACGGGCCAATGGAAGGATACAGTATGTCATCTGCGGCGCAGGTTCGGATACCTTCTCTTTCAGAAATGATGACCCTGATATTGAGGTGTTCGAGATAGACCACCCTGATACTCAGAGATACAAGCTCGAAAAGATACGCAGTCTTGAATGGAATATTCCTAAAAACGTCCACTTCGTCCCTGTTGATTTTGAAAAGGAGCGAATGCCAGATAAGCTCATCAATGCCGGATTTGACCCGACTAAAAAGACTTTTTTCAGTATACTGGGCGTTTCATACTACCTTACACTTGATGTCTTTTCAGATACCCTTGCTCAGATCGCTGAGCTGTCTTCTCTGGCAAGCGAGGTCGTTTTCGACTACCCCATAAAGACCGGTGATTTTCCAAGAAGAGTCTACAGGCTCGAACAGATTACACAGTCCCTCGGTGAGGTCATGAGAGGCGGCTTCGATTATAACGAAGTCTCCAGAGCTCTCTATTCCCTGGGATTCCAGATAGATACCTATTTGCCGCCGGAAAAAGTACAGAGCAGATACTTCTCCGGCCGCAGTGATAATATGAAAGCATTTGAAAATGTCAGCCTTATATCTGCTGCTTACACGGCTGGCTACGATTATGAATAATGGAGTGATAAAAATGAGTAGATTTGAACATACAGAAACTGCACTTATCCATGGAGGTATCTCCATAGACGAACGCACCGGCGCTGTGAATGTGCCTATATACCAGACTTCCACTTACAAGCAGGACGGTCTCGGAAAAATGAGAGGCTATGAGTACTCACGTACCGGCAATCCCACCCGTGAAGCCCTTGAATCACTTATCGCTGAGCTCGAAGGCGGTCACAAAGGCTTCGCTTTCGGCTCCGGTATGGCTGCTATCACCGCTGTTCTAAGCCTTCTTCACAGCGGAGACAGAGTTCTCATTTCAAGCAATGTTTACGGCGGTACCTTCCGTGTTCTCGATAAGGTTTTTGACCACTTCTCTATCAACTACACCATTGCTGATACAACTGACCTTTCAGTTTATGAGAGCCAGATAACATCCGATGTAAAGGCTGTCATCATCGAGAGCCCTGCTAATCCCCTCATGACTGTTACTGACATCAGGGCTGTCGCTGAGGTCTCACATAAGCACGGTCTGCTGGTCATTGTAGACAATACTTTCATGACCCCTTATCTCCAGAAGCCTCTTGAGCTTGGCGCTGATATTGTCGTTCACAGCGCTACTAAATACCTCGGAGGTCACAGCGATGTCGTTGCCGGTCTGGCTGTTGTAAACTCTGAGGACCTGGCTCAGAAAATCGCATTTATCCAGAATTCTACAGGAGGTGTTCTCGGTCCGTTCGACTCTTTCCTCCTTATAAGAGGTATAAAGACCCTCGCTGTACGCATGGACAGACACGTTTATAATGCCGGAAAGGCCGCTGAATTCCTCACTGCTCACAAGGCTGTAAAGAACGTTTACTACCCCGGACTTGAAAGCAGTCAGGGCTTTGAGATAAATAGCCGTCAGGCTAAGAACGGCGGTGTGATGATCTCTTTTGAGCTCCATGAGAACTATGATATCCGCAGATTCTTCGAGAGCCTGGAGCTTGTCTCTCTTGCTGAGAGCCTTGGCGGTGTGGAATCCCTGGTTTGCCACCCTGCTACTATGACTCACGCATCTATACCCGCCGATATACGTAAAAAAGTCGGTATAACTGATGGGCTCATCCGCCTTTCAGTCGGCATCGAACAGATAGACGATATCCTTGCTGACCTCAGTCAGGCTATCGAAAAGTCCGAGATAAAGTGAGGTGGCAGCTATGAGATACTATGACTCTATGCAGGCACTGATCGGTAATACTCCCCTTGTAAGACTTGGCAATATAGCTGGCTCCGAGGGTGTAAATGTTTTCGCTAAACTCGAACTCTACAACCCTTCCGGCAGCGTCAAGGACCGCACCGGCCTTTATATGATAGCTGATGCTGAGAAAAAAGGTCTCCTTCAGAAGGGCGGAACCATCGTTGAGGCAACTGCCGGAAATACAGGACTGGGCATAGCTTTTGCCGCTCTGAACAGAGGCTACCATATCATCTTCGTGGTACCTACAAAATTCTCTGCGGAAAAACAGTCTCTTCTCCGTGCCCTCGGTGCAGAGGTCATCAATACTCCCCGTGAGGAGGGTATGCTTGGTGCTGTGAGAAAAGCCGACGAGCTCAAAGCTCAGATACCCGGCTCTATATCACTTGAACAGTTCAAGAACCAAAGCAACCCGCTCGCTCACTACGAGACTACCGGACGTGAGATATTTGAGGCTCTCGACGGACGTATCGACTACGTTGTTGCCGGTGCCGGCAGCGGCGGTACTTATACAGGTATACTCAGATACATCAAGGAAAGAGTCCCCTCAGCTCAGGGTGTACTCGCTGACCCCGTCGGCTCAACTATGGGCGGCGGCGAACACAGCGATTATAACATAGAAGGAATCGGAAATGACTTTATTGCCGAAACTATGGATATGTCCCTCGTTGACAAAGTCATCAAGATAAACGATGAGGAGGCTTTCAATACCGCAAGGCTCCTGGCTTCAAAAGAAGGCATTATCGCCGGTTCATCATCAGGTGCAGCCATGGCGGCTGTGCTTAAACTCATAGATTCCGGCGTAAAGGGAAATATAGTTACTGTTTTCCCTGACCGTGGAGACAGATATTTCAGTACCGGGCTTTACGAATAAGAGGTGCATTTATGACTTTACAACAGCTTAAATACGTTGTGGCTATCTCTGAGACAGGTTCCATGAACAAGGCCTCAGAGCTGCTATACGTTTCTCAGCCTTCCCTTACCTCCTCAGTGCAGGAGCTTGAAAAGGAAATAGGTATAAAAATATTCAACCGCAGCGGCAGAGGTGTGACTCTCACTAACGACGGCGCTGAATTCATCCAGTATGCCAGACAGGTATGCGGCCAGTTCGATGTGCTTGCTGAAAAATATATCAGCAAAGGCAATGTGAAAAAGAAGTTCGGAGTTTCCACCCAGCACTATTCTTTCGCTGTTAAGGCCTTCGTCGAAATGGTCAAGGAATTCGATACTTCTAAATATGAATTTGCTGTCAGAGAGACCAAGACCGCTGAGATCATCAGCGATGTTGCCACTCTCCGCAGTGAGATAGGCATCATCTACCTCAATGACTTCAACCGTAAGTCACTGACTAAGCTGCTGAAATCAAACGGTCTGGAATTCCATTCCCTAACAAAATGCAGCCCCTATGTTTACCTATGGAAGGGACATCCCCTTGCAGGGCAGTCCTCTATCACCTTTGAACAGCTCGCTGACTACCCATGTCTTTCCTTCGAACAGGGTGACAACAGCTCATTCTACCTCGCTGAGGAGATCCTCAGTACAAATGAGTACGAAAGGACTATCAAAGCCAACGACCGTGCTACTATGCTCAATCTGATGATAGGTCTGAACGGATATACCCTTTGTTCAGGTATCATATGCGAAGAGCTCAACGGAAGCGACTATATCGCCGTACCCTTTGACAGC
>CACWPR010000063.1 GCA_902762855.1 Ruminococcus flavefaciens | reverse complement strand
CACCGCACAAAGACCGCCTGACGTCTTTGTACTGAATCTGCTTGGATATTTTCCGTAATCTTGCACAGAAATCCCTTGACATACGTCAGTATGCCTGCGAAATTTCTATACAATCTGACGAAAAATCTCACGTCGCATCTTCAGCACAATCTTTGTGCGGTATTGCCTATAAAGACTAACTTCGCCGCTGCTTTCTGATTTGAGATAACTGATAACTTTTTCGCAAGGTATTGCATTATTTTGAAATATGTGTTAGAATAGTATCATTATACTATTATAATATATAAGGGAGATGGAACAAAAGAATTATATGGACAATTCGGATGTATGGAAAATCATCCTCGTAATTTGTATGATGATGTTCTCTGCACTTTTTTCCGGTACGGAGACCGCCTATTCCAGCGTAAATAAGCTGAGGCTGAAAAATTACGAGGCTCAGGGAAATAAAAAAGCTGCTAAGGCACTGAGGCTTGCAAACCGCTTCGATGAGGTGCTCACTGCGGTACTTATTGGCAATAATATAGTGAATATCGCTACTTCTTCTGTGAGTACCCTGGTATTCCTGAAATTCTTCGGCAGCAACGGTGCGGCTATCTCCACAGTTGTAATAACAGTTCTGGTACTGGTGTTCTGCGAGGTGATGCCTAAGTCATATGCAAAGAAAAATGCCGAAAAACTGGCACTTGCCTTTGCCGGCCCCCTGTCATTCCTTGTGACTCTCTTCAAGCCTTTGGTATGGCTGCTGAATAAGCTGTCCTCATTAGTTGCCGGAAAGGGACAGGAGTCACCGAGCGTTACTGAGGACGAGCTCAAATATATGATAGACGAGATAGAAGAGCAGGGTGTCATAGAGGAACAGGAGAGCGAGCTGGTCAAGAGCGCTCTGGAGTTCGACGAGATAACCGTTAACGAGATACTCATTCCAAGGGTAAAGGTCGTAGGTGTGGAGCTCGGCTCATCTATCGAAGAAATAAAAGAGATATTCTGCCGTGAAATGTACTCCAGACTGCCAGTATATGAGAAGAGCCTTGACGATATTGTGGGACTTATCACAAACAAGGCATTCTTCAAGATGCTCATAGAGGGCGGAAATGATATAAGTGAAATAATCCAGGAGGTACCTCACATATCTGATACAAAGCTCATCAGCGAGGCAATGAAAGAAATGCAGCGTTCAAAAGTCCATTTCGCAGTGGTCACGGACCAGTACGGCGGAACTAAGGGCATTGTGACCCTTGAGGACATCATAGAAGAGCTTGTTGGAGAGATATACGATGAGGACGACGAGATAGAGACAAATATAATGATGCTTGCTCCGGACAAGTACGAAGTGGCAGGAGATATGAGCATTGACGATATGCTTGAACAGCTTGACCTTAATGAGGACCTGATAAAGACCGATTATACTACAGTCGGAGGCTGGGTGACGGACATCATGGAGCACATCCCGGAGGCTGGTGAGACAGCAGAGAGCGGTATATTCCGTGTGACAGCCGCCGAAGTCAACGAGCAGAATGTTGAAAAAGTCATAATAGAAATAGTAAGCAATTAAAAGGGAGGCTCCGGCCTCCCTTTCTTATACTATAATAAGTAGGGTACAGAAACGTGAACGGGCACAGCCCTCTGCTGCCTCGTAAGAAGTCGGGAAAAACGGACATACTAAAAAATTCATAAAATTGCGATAATATTCAAAATTAGATATATTCACCTAAAAATGCATAATTATTCAATGCTGAAAAAATATGCCTGTCCGGTAAAATTATTACCGGATTGTCATTTTTTATATACCGGCTGAATAAAATAAAATAGGACGAAGAATAGATGATTCGTCCAGTTTTAGGCGGTCCGGACGTCTCGAAAGTACGAAAAATGGCTATAACATCAAGAAGAAGAGGAGGTCAATTATACATAATGTTTAGAGAAAAATCACTTGATTTGTAACTTCTTTGTAACTTTTAGAAGTTAAACCTTTGATATCGTTCATAATAATTTAATATGTGCATAATAAAATAGCCATAAAATTTGTACTGTTTATCACTAAGTGAACAGAAATGAGGTGCTTTTTTTGGGTGCAAAATGGAAAAATCCTGAAAAGTATTGCTATTTTCATTCAAATGTGGTATCATTTACACGTTCCCGGAAACGGGGGCAAATCTCAATGCTAAATAAATTGAAAGGATGAGTTGATGAGAGAAGCCAAATTTGCAGCCAGTGTCTTCGGAGTTATCACTGCTTGTTTGATCGGCGGGGGAGCTGTTGCTTACAATGCAGCACCACAGGTTAGTACAAGAGACAATTTTGAAGTCGTTGAACCCGCAAGCGAAGAATTGACATTAGCTGCTGCTGAAACTTCTGTTAAGACCACAACCGCAACTTCAGTAAAAAAAGCAAACACAAATAATACAGGAAAGACCCTTAGCTATTCTTCTAAGAATACTTCATACAAGGTAACAACAACAGTTGTTACAGAACCGGTCACCACAACGACCACAACAGCAGCTCCAACAGAGGCTGCTACCACTGCTCCGACAGAAGCCTACACAGAGGCTGAGACAGAGTATTATTACTACGAGGCACCGACTTACCTCGAAGAGTTACAGACAGAGCCTGAGACATATTACCAGCCTGAAACAGAGGCATACTCAGAGCCTGAAACAGTTTACACAGAACCCGAAACAGAAGAATACACAGAGCCCGCACAGGACGCTTTTACAGAAACAACTGCAAATGCACTTCCTATATCGGATTCAGATTTCATTCTTCTTTGCAACGTTGTAGGCCACGAGGCTGGATCTTACTGGATCAGCGAATATGAAAAGGCCTGCGTAGTAGAGGTAGTTATGAACAGAGTTAACAGTCCTCTCTACCCCAACACTATTTATGGAGTGCTTACACAGCCTTATCAGTTCTCAGGATGCTACTCATATGTTGACCTCGGAACTTATTCCGGATATGTAACAGAGAGTGTAAAGAATGCGGTAAATCTTTACTTCAGCGATCCCTCACAGTTTTCTCAGGGTTACTTCAGTTTCTATGGAGACGGTTATAGAAACTACTTCCGTTAAACCCTTGTGAAATGTGGTCTTAAATTAAAACAGAAAAAACAAAGGTCCGACGTACAAGCCGGACCTTTTTTATTTGAAATGAAGGGTTCCTAAAAGAGTCCCTTGACGTCATCCAGAGTGAGGGAGGGGTGGAGTGCGAGATTAATGCCAAAGGCTATGAGCTGCGACGCTCTCTCGGTAAGGCGGTCAATGTCACGGGGAGTCACCATTATATCCGGCAGTCCACTGTGAGGTTCAATGCCTGTAAGGCTCCTGACGATAGTTCTTACGTCTACGACTGTAGGAACTCCTATTGCGATGACAGGCACTCCGAAAAGCCTCTCAGAGAGCTCCCTGCGTGCATTTGAGACACCGCTGCCTGGAGATATGCCGGAGTCAGTGAGCTGTATGGTAGTGCCAAGGCGGCTGATGTCTGAGCAGGCCAGAGCGTCAACGGCGATTATGCCCGCAGGCTTTATCTGCTCAGAAATGGCTCTGAGGAGCTCTGCTGTCTCTATTCCTGTCTGACCCAGTACCCCTCCTGCAATGGCGCTGACAGGCCTCAGAGAGGTCAGGAAGGGGTCACCGTCCTGAGAGAGCTCCTCCCGGAGATGTCGGGTGGCAAGTACACGGGAAACTGTCTGCGGTCCGACAGCGTCCGGAGTGATGTCACTGTTGCCAAGTCCGGCTACAAGTATGTCGCCTTCAGGGACGAGCCTGCGGAGTTCATCTGCAAGCTCCATAGCCATACCGTCATAGTCGTCTGAGAAACGGCTGAGACTGCCGCCCTCAAAGGTGATATATGTCCCCCTGCCCTTGCCTATGGACTCAAGACAGCTATCGTCGTCGATAGTTATTTCAGTTATGTCGAAAAATCTTCCCCGGATGTCCCTGTGAACACCCTCCGGAAGTGAATCGTCAGGAAAACTTTCAACAGCAAGGTCTGTACGGATGTTCAAAACTTCGCCTCCTTGTGCATAATGCTTTAAATGTGAAGAAAAATTTTTTTCAGAATATCACATTTGCCTATTGCATTTTATTCTGCAAAATGTTATAATTATAGTTGTCTCAGTAGGATAAGTGTGCGTTGCACTTATCGGAGTACACTGACCCATGTGTACTCTATTATCTGTAAAATGCGGAGATATATACATTCCGCTGAATTTCAAGGAGGTGTAACAAAATGCCGAACATCAAATCTGCAAAGAAGAGAGTAAAGGTTAATGAAACCAAGGCTGCTGCTAACAAGGCAAGAAAGTCCAATCTCAAGACTATCCTCAAGAAGGCTGACGCTGCTGTAGCTACAGGCGCTGCTGATAAGGCAGAGGCTGTAAAGGTAGCTATCAAGAGAGTTGACCAGGCTTGCGCTAAGGGTCTTATGCATAAGAACAAGGCTGCAAGAAAGAAGTCTCAGCTCGCTAAGAAGCTCAATTCCGCTGAATAATTTGTCTTGATTCAAATACAGCAAAAATTATCCCCTGTGTATCTCACAACACAGGGGATTTTTATTTTTGAATGTATTGACAGACAAAAGTGATGTACTTTTCCACACTCTGCCACCGTGATGTTGAAAACTTCATAATAAAACTAAGATAAAAATATGATTTTCGGTATATTTCCTCTTGCAATTTATGGCGTTTTGTGTTATTATATAAGGTAAGAATGTGTGCCATGTTATACTTGGCAAATAATTAAACGTGCATCAGATGTACGGGTTGGGAGATATAATATGCCAAAAAGACAGGATATTAACAAGATAATGATAATCGGTTCAGGTCCTATCATCATCGGACAGGCCTGCGAATTCGACTATTCCGGCACCCAGGCCTGCAAGGCCCTCCGTAAGCTGGGATATGAGATTGTTCTCGTGAATTCTAACCCCGCAACTATCATGACGGACCCCGATGTTGCTGATATCACATACATCGAGCCTCTGAATCTTGACAGACTTACCCAGATAATCGACAAGGAGCGTCCTGACGCACTCCTGCCTAACCTCGGCGGACAGTCCGGACTCAACCTCTGCTCTGAGCTGGATAAGGCCGGTGTACTTGAAAAGTACGGCGTTAAGGTCATTGGTGTACAGGTGGATGCTATCGAGCGTGGTGAGGACCGTATCGAGTTCAAAAACGCTATGAGTGAGCTCGGCATCGGTATGCCCAGAAGCCAGGTAGCTTACAGCGTTGACGAGGCTGTAAAGATAGCTGAACAGCTCAAATATCCTGTAGTTCTCCGTCCTGCTTATACAATGGGCGGCGCCGGCGGCGGTATGGTCTACAACGTTGACGAGCTGAAGGTAGTCTGTGCAAGAGGACTCCAGGCTTCTCTCGTTGGCCAGGTTCTCGTTGAAGAGTGTATCTACGGCTGGGAAGAGCTGGAGCTCGAAGTCGTTCGTGACGCTGAGAACAACAAGATAACAGTTTGCTTTATTGAGAATATAGACCCCATTGGTGTTCATACCGGTGATTCATTCTGCTCTGCTCCTATGCTGACTATCCCTGAGGACGTTCAGAAGGAGCTCCAGGATATGTCCTACCGTATCATCGATTCTATCCAGGTAATAGGCGGATGCAACTGTCAGTTTGCCCGTGACCCTGAGACAGGACGTATCGTTGTTATCGAGATCAACCCCCGTACATCACGTTCTTCTGCACTTGCTTCAAAGGCTACAGGCTTCCCGATAGCACTGGTTTCTGCTATGCTGGCCTGCGGACTTACTCTTAATGAGATCCCCTGCGGTAAGTACGGCACTCTGGACAAGTACTATCCCGACGGCGACTACATCGTTATCAAGTTCGCTCGCTGGGCATTCGAGAAGTTCAAGGGCGCTGAGGACAAGCTGGGCACTCAGATGAGAGCTGTCGGCGAGGTAATGAGTATAGGCAAGACTTATAAGGAAGCCTTCCAGAAGGCTATCCGCAGCCTTGAAAAGGACAGATACGGCCTTGGATTCGCTAAGAATTTCAATAAAATGACTAAGGACCAGCTCATGGCTGAGCTCCGCTACCCCACCAGCGAGAGACAGTTCGTTATGTATGAGGCTCTCCGCAAGGGTGCTACAGTTGACGAGCTCCACGAGCTTACAAAGATAAAGAAGTACTTCATCGAGCAGATGAAGGAGCTTGTTGACGAGGAGGAAGCTCTCCTTGCAAACAAGGGCGCAGTTCCTGCTGAAAACGTGCTGAAACAGGCTAAGCTGGACGGTTTCTCTGACCGTTATCTCAGCTCTCTCCTTGAAGTAACAGAGGAAGAGATAAGAAATGCCCGCATCGGCTTCGGTATCAAGGAGGCCTGGGAAGGCGTTCACGTAAGCGGTACTGAGAACGCTGCTTACTACTACTCAACATACCACCTTGCAGAAGATAACAGCCCTGTAAGCACAGATAAGCCCAAGATAATGATACTGGGCGGCGGTCCTAACAGAATAGGACAGGGTATCGAGTTCGACTATTGCTGCGTTCACGCTGCACTTGCTCTGAAGAAACTGGGCTTCGAGTCCATTATCGTAAACTGCAACCCTGAGACAGTTTCCACTGACTATGATACATCAGATAAGCTCTATTTCGAGCCTCTTACACTTGAGGACGTTCTCTCTATCCACGAGAAGGAGAAGCCTGTGGGAGTTATCGCACAGTTCGGCGGTCAGACTCCTCTTAACCTTGCAAACGACCTCAAGAAGTACGGTGTCAACATCCTTGGCACAACTCCTGAGACCATCGACCTGGCTGAGGACCGTGACCACTTCCGTGCTATGATGGACAAGCTGGGTATCCCAATGCCTGAGTCCGGAATGGCTGTAAATGTTGACGAGGCTCTTGAAATAGCCAACCGCATCGGATATCCTGTAATGGTTCGTCCTTCCTACGTTCTCGGCGGACGTGGAATGGAGATAGTTCACGATGACGATATGATGAAGGTATATATGTCTGCTGCTGTTGGTGTTACACCTGACAGACCTATCCTCATCGACCGTTTCCTCAACCACGCTACAGAGTGCGAGGCTGACGCTATTTCCGACGGTACAAACTGTTTTGTTCCTGCTGTTATGGAGCATATCGAGCTTGCAGGTGTTCACTCCGGTGACTCTGCTTGTATCCTCCCTGCAAAGAACCTGACAGATAAGCAGATAGCTACTATCAAGGAGTACACCAAGAAGATAGCTGTAGAGATGAACGTATGCGGACTTATGAATATGCAGTACGCTATCGAGGGCGACACAGTTTACGTGCTTGAGGCTAACCCCCGTGCATCAAGAACTGTTCCGCTGGTATCAAAGGTATGCGACATCAACATGGTAAAGATAGCTACAGATATAATCACATCCTCACTCACAGGCAGACCCTCTCCAGTACCGGAGCTCCATGACCGTGAGATATGCCATTACGGCGTAAAGGAGGCTGTATTCCCCTTCAATATGTTCCAGGAGGTAGACCCTGTCCTCGGACCTGAGATGCGTTCTACAGGTGAGGTCCTCGGTATCGCTCCTACATTCGGAGAGGCTTACTATAAGGCTCAGGAAGCTACTCAGACCAGACTTCCTATGGAGGGAACTGTTCTCCTCAGCGTTTGTGACAGAGACAAGCCTGAGCTCATTGAGATAGCAAAGGACTTCAACGAGCTCGGATTCCGCATCATCGCTACAGGCAAGAGCTATGAGATGATAAAGGAAGCAGGTATCCCTGTCGAGCGTATATTCAAGATATACGAGGGCAGACCAAACATTGCCGACGAGATAGCAAACGGTGAGATACAGCTCATTATCAATACTCCTGCCGGAAAGACAAGTGTACACGATGACAGCTACATCCGTAAGGCTGCTATCAAGCACAGAGTACCTTATATTACCACAATGGCTGCTGCAAAGGCAAGTGCTGAGGGTATCAGGTCCATCAAGGAGAACAAGCACTTCGGTGTAAAGTCTCTCCAGGCCCACCACAGAGACATTAAGTAAATTCATAATTCATAATGCATAATTATGGGCGCCTTTTTGGCGCCCTTTTTCTGTCACATCGCTCATGTAAACGAAATAAGAGGATGTCTTGTGTACAGTGTCATGCTGGCTGCAATGTCATTATTTTACCATTTTTGTCATAAAACTAATATACTAAACAGCATTTATAATGTATAGTATTATTGAAAACGTTGGACCGGATACCCGATTGGGTAAATAAAATGTGAAAGGTTCACAGAATGAGAGGGAATAAAATTATGAGAAAGTTCAACTTCAAGCGCTGTGCCGCAGTACTTGCAGCTTGCTCGATAATGGCTTCAGCACTGCCCGTTATCAATGCAGCTCCTGTTGCAGCAGCCGGCAACATCATCAGCAACTCCACATTCGAGTCCGGGACCTCCGGCTGGGGCACCTACAAGGAAAGCGGCGGAGCCTGTTCTCTCAGCACCGAGAACGGCCGTCTTGCACTGAAGGTCTCCAACGTCGGACAGGTCAACTATGCAGTACAGGTGTTCTACGACATCGTACCCCTGTATCAGAACGGAGTTTACCGCCTGAAATACGACATCTCCTGCTCTACTGACCGTTTCATCGAGGCAATGATACAGCAGAACGGCGGCACATACCAGGCCTATACCTGGAAGGGCCTCAACCTGACCTCCACTCCCCAGACTGTGGACTACCAGTTCACTATGGAGGCTGAGACCGACATCATGGCAAAGCTGGTTTTCAACTGCGGCATCCAGGAGAAGTACGAGGGAGCTCTGCCTGAGCACACTATCTACATCGACAATGTTTCACTGGAGCTCGTCGACGACAGCAAGGTAGATTATGCTTCAAGCCGTCCATATGAGCCGGATATAAACATAAATCAGGTGGGCTACAGACCCAGCCAGACAAAGACTGCTGTTTTCCGCAACTGTAACGGCGGCAGCTACAAGATAATCAATGCAAATACAAAGGCTGTTGCTTATACCGGACAGCTCTCAGGTCCCATATCCAACAGCTCTGCTGATGAGACCAACTATATAGCTGATTTCTCACAGTTCAATGAGCCCGGTAAATACTACATACAGGCAGACGGTCTCGATGACTCCTACACATTCGAGATAGGCGAGAATATCTACAGCAACCTCCTTGATGATTCCGTAAAAATGCTCTATTTACAGCGCTGCGGAACACAGATAAATGATGCTCACTTCGGCCATGCTGCCTGCCATACTTCAATGGCTACAGTATACGGCACAAACCAGAAAATAGATGTCAGCGGCGGCTGGCACGATGCCGGCGACTACGGCAGATACGTGGTACCTGCTGCAAAGTCAATTGCTGACCTGCTTTATGCCTACGGTACAGACCCCTCCGCTTACTCTGACAGCATCGGTATCCCTGAGAGCGGAAACGGTACTCCCGACATCCTTGACGAGGCACGCTATGAGCTGGAGTGGATGCTGAAAATGCAGAACTCTGAGGGCGGTGTTTACCACAAGGTAAGCTGTGCAACATTCCCCGGCTATGTTGCCCCCACAGACGAGACAAAGGAGCTTATCGTGACTCCTGTGTCCACAACTGCTACTGCTGATTTCTGTGCATCCATGGCTCTTGCATATGAGTATTACAAGGACGTTGACAGCTCCTTCGCACAGAAGTGCCTGACTGCTGCTGAGAAGGCATGGTCCTATTTACAGTCTCATCCTAACTATGAGCTGGTTAACCCCTCTGATATAGTAACAGGCGACTATGCTGACTTTGCTAAGTCCGACAAGGACGAGCGCTACTGGGCAGCAGCTCAGATGTACAGAGCTACAGGCAAGTCAGAGTACCTCTCTGCACTTGAAAACATGACAGTCCAGAAAGGGCTTGACTGGTCAACAGTTGGCGACTACGGCAACATCGCTATCCTCACAATGAAGGATATTGACAAGAACTCAAATGCTTACACAAGAGCAAAGTCCGCAGTTATCAGCTCTGCTGACAGCTATCTCAGGACTTCATCAAACAGCAGCTACGGCTCCGCTATCACAAAGTACGAGTGGGGCAGCAATATGACTATCGCAAATTCCGGTATCATCATGGGACTTGCATACCAGCTTACCGGTGACAGCAGCTACCTTGCAGGCGCTGACAAGCAGCTCAACTACCTCCTTGGTACTAACCCTGTAGGCACGAGCTTCTTCACAGGCTACGGCACAGTATCACCTCAGAATCCTCACCACCGTCCTTCAATGGTTGCCGGTCAGGCAATGAAGGGTATGCTGGTAGGCGGTGTAGACTCTGCCCTTGAGGACAGCGCAGCCAAAGCATACTGTCAGGACCTTCCTGCTGCAAAACGCTATGTTGACAATTCCGAGAGCTATTCCACAAACGAGATAACCATTTACTGGAACTCTCCTCTCACATACCTCCTCTCACTCACAGACGACGTTGAGACTATCCCTGAGGACGAGATACTCTGGGGCGACGCTGACTGCAACGGTGAGGTAAAGATGAACGACGTTGTTCTGGTAATGCAGAGCATTGCAAATAGCCAGGAATACGGCCTCAATGGTACAGCAGAAAAGCACCTTACCGAAAAGGGTGAGAGAAATGCCGACGTTTTCAATAACGGCGACAAGTTAACAGTAAGAGATGCACTTTCTATCCAGAAGTACCTCCTTGAACTCATCGACAAGCTCCCTGAGTCATACAATGGAGGCGACGAACCGGAAGTAATATATACAACTACTACAGCAACAACAACTACTACAGCAACAACAACTACAACAACAGAAACTACTACAACACAGCCCGGACTCCTCTACCCTGACCTTGGAACTCCCATGAATTCCAATGCAACAGTAGTGGCAGACTTCAGAAAGGGCGAGACTCCCGTATTCTTTGCATCTGACGGATGGACAAACGGAAGCTGCTTTGACTGCTTCTGGTACAAGCGCAACACCCAGCTCAAGGACGGTGCACTTTGGCTGACTATCGACAAGGACTGGTCCGGAAATTATAACTACTCCGGAGCTGAGTACCGTACAGTTGACTTCTACGGCTACGGTTATTATGAGACATCAATGCAGGCAATAAAGAATGACGGTGTCGTTTCCTCATTCTTTACCTACACAGGACCTTCCGACAATAATCCCTGGGATGAGATAGACATTGAGATACTGGGCAAGGATACCACAAAGGTACAGCTCAACTACTATACAAACGGTGTAGGAAAACACGAAGTAATGTACGACCTTGGATTTGATGCATCAGAGGCATATCACACATACGGCTTTGACTGGCAGCCTGACCACATCACATGGTACATTGACGGCATGGCTGTATACACAGCAACAGCAAACATTCCTTCCACACCTGGAAAGATAATGATGAACACATGGCCCGGTACAGGTGTTGACGAGTGGCTCAACCACTACGACGGCAAAACTCCGCTTACTGCTCACTATCAGTGGGTGACATACAACAAGCAGTAAAAGAACTGCTTTTGCAAATGGCAGAATATCTGTCAAGTGAGTAGTATGATACTCTACTAAAGCAATATCCTCCCGTAATATTGCTGAAAAAGTCCCCTCCGGATCCCACGGAGGAGACAAGATCATTCTTTTGGGCGCCTGAATAAGGCGCCCCTCTTTTTGCAGTCGAAGGCTGCACCCGGCCAGCAGTGTGGCCAGCCCGGCTTTCGGCTGGAAATATCAATTTTTTTATATAAACCCTTGCAAATCATAATGGGATGTAGTATAATAAAAGATAGTATTATAATCGGGGAGTTTGGCTTATGATAGCCTACCCGAAATAAAAAGGAGGAACAAAATTGGCTAATTCAAAAGCCTCCCGTACTGCGGCAAAGCCTAAGACAGGCGGTACCGGAGCTAAAAGCGGCGCAAAAAACCGCAGACCCAATCAGTACAGCGGCAAGCCTGTCCGTACTGCTGCTGATGTTATAGCCGAGGCCAGCCGCCCAAAGTCAAATCTTTGGTTCTGCATCCCGGCTTTCATCATCCCATTCCTGCTGACGTTCATTTCGTACATCGCTTTCGATGTGTACCCATTCGGTGAGCGTTCAGTACTCACACTTGACCTCAACGGTCAGTACATCTACTACTTCGAGGGCCTCAGGGACGCTTTCTGGGGCGGCGGAAGTCCATTCTACAACTGGAGCCGTAACCTCTCCGGCGGATTCATGGGTATCATTGGCTATTATCTGGCCAGTCCGTTTACATTGATAGTCATGCTCCTGCCAAGAAAAATGATAGTGGAGAGCGTTATGATAATGCAGATGTGCAAGGTAGGCGCATGCGGAGCCACCTTCTGTGTATATGCTCAGCGCTCCAAGCACGTTGCACCTATCCCGTCAGTGATGTTCTCATCAATGTACGCTATGATGAGCTACGTCGTTATCCAGCTCATAGACCCTATGTGGATAGACGGTCCTATCTTCCTTCCTCTTATCATTCTCGGTGTTGAGTACCTCATCGACGACGGAAGAAAGATAAACTACATCATCCCCCTTGCAATAATGTTCGTTGCAAACTTCTATATCGGCTTTATGGTAGCTATATTCGTAGCTATCTACTTCGTTTACTACCTCTTCTTTGGTACCAACAGGAAGTTCAAGGAGATAATGGAATATTTCAAGACATTTGGAGTCATGGCTATTTCCACACTGGTAGTACTCATGTGCAGTGCATTCATGATACTTCCCGTATACAATGCCCTTGCACTTGGTAAGTTCGACTTCTCCGAGCCTGACTACAGCTACAGGACAATGTTCAAGACTCTTGAGCTGGTACCTTGTATGCTCCCCAACCAGTACTACTCTGTAAACGTTGACGAGGGAACCCGTTTCTACGGACGTCCTGAGATATACAGCGGAGTTATGTGCTTCATCATGCTCCCCCTGTACTTCATCAACAAGAGGATAAAGCTCAACAAGAAGCTGGGCTATGGTATGCTCCTTGCAGTGATGTTCTTCAGTATGTACATCAAGCCCATAAACATGATGTGGCACGGCGGCCAGGACCCTAACTGGCTCCCTTACAGATATTCCTTCATTGTATCCTTCATTGTGGTATCAATGGGAGCGGAGGTATTCTCCAAGCTGGACGGCTACAAGCTCACTCCGGCAGCAGCAGGCGGCAGCTTCGGTTTCATTGCCCTGCTGACATTCATATTTACAGAGACAATGTCCTCCTACGACTACAACCAGAGCAAGTACAAGTATGTTGCTGTATGGCCCTATAAGGACACCATGGAGCACGGCCCTGACAAGTGGGAAGAGGTATTCCTTGGTACTATTGCTATAGGTATGCTCCTTGCTGCGGTATACATGATATATCTATACGCATACAGCCACATCAAGAAGCAGTCGCTTAAAACTGCTATCACCTGTGCAGTAGCTGTCCTGGTATTCTTCGAGGGCGGATACAACTGCTACGACTCCTTCCGTAAGATATTCAAGGAAGTCGGCAACTCCGACAAGAGTACCTATACTGAGATACTCAGTGAGACTGACGTTGTGGAAGAGCTGGAAAACTATGACCCCGGCTTCTACCGCGCTGAAAAGACCTACAGCCGAATGGTAAACGATAATATCGCCATCGGCCTGAAGGGTATCTCACACTCAAGCTCAGTCATGAACGCAAGAGCTATCACATTCATCGAGGCTATGGGTTACTTCACCCAGAGCTTTGAATCGAAGTACGAGGGAAGCAACCCTGTAGCTGACTCTCTCTTGGGCATCAAGTACGTCCTTGACGACCCACAGAGAAAGAACGGCAGCATGAAGATGCTGGATTCCTCATACATCAAGAGATTCTCAAGCACCTATAAAAAGGATGATGACGAGACTCACAATGTTGACATCTACGAGAATCCCACTGCACTTTCTATCGGTTACATGGCCGATGATGACATCACAGCACTGATAGGCATAGGCAACGATAACCCATTCAACAGCCTTAACAACTTCCTCAGTGCTATGACAGGCAATACAGACCTTACTCAGGATCCATTACAGCCTAAGCAGTACTATGTTCCTCTTGAAAAGACTGTAGTGTACGATGATACAAAGGTAAATCTCCACGACTACTTCAATGACCCTGACGGTGACGGAAAGGGTACAATGCACGACTGCTACGAAGCTCTTCCAAATGCCGGCGACGCTGTTGTCAACGTACACATGACAGTTCCACAGACTGGTGACATCTATATGCACCTTGGCTCTGAGGTAAGAAAGACCTGCAACGTCTGGGTATCAAGCACTAAGGACGAAAACGGCAATTTTGTTAATCACGACGGCTACGGCAGCTATTTCAATACTAACTCCTCACCTATAATGAGGATCGGTCCCTTTGATGCCGGCACTGAGATAGAGGTAAGACTTACTATCCAGGCATCAGGTTCTCACGGCGAGTACCTTGGCTCAAATGAGTACCTCATGGTAAGAAAGCAGTCCGGTTTCAACTTCTACTATCTCGACAGAGAAGCATTTGAAGAGGACATTGACCTCATCAAGCAGAATCAGTGGGAGATAGACATGGACAAGTCCAATGACCGCTACCTGGAGGGAAAGGTAACAGCCAAGGCCGGTCAGGTACTGGTAACTACTATCCCCTATGAGCCCGGCTGGGAAGTAAGAGTAGACGGCAAGAAGCTGGATGACCTTGTACTTGAAAAGACAAACGAAGATACCGGAAAGAAGTATCTGGTCAATGACGACGGCTCCGAGGGAGAGATAGTCATTCTTGGTTCACTTCTCGGTGTACGTCTGCCTGAGGGTGAGCACACAGTAACAATGAAGTATACTCCACCCGGATTCAAGATAGGTGTAGTTACATTTGTTATCGGTATTATCTGCATAATCCTCTTATATCTCTACGATAAAAAGAACAATCCCGTTCTCAAGGAGAGAAAGAAGGCTAAGGAAAGAAAGAAGCTGGGACTCCCCGAAGAGGAGGAGGAAGAGCCTAAGAAAAAGAAGAACGTTCAGATAATCAAGTCCAAGGGTGCAGTTGAGAGCTCATCTGCCGGAACAGCTAAGAAGAAGGCTGAAAAGGCCCGTGAAGAAGCTGAGAAGGTAAAGGAAAAGAACGAAGAGCTCCTTGAAAAGGGCAAGGCTTACGCAGAAAAGGCAGAAGAAGCTGCTGAAAATGCTGTTGAAGAGGCTGAGTCCGAGGTAAAGAGCGCACTTGCTGACGGTCATACAGTTTATGCAGAGGCCGAGGAGAATGTGGAAGAGAAGGTCTCTGAGGTCAAGGAAAAGGCTAAGGAAAATGTAAAGAAGGCTGCTCCTAAGCAGGGCCAGAAGCCTGGAAATAAACAGGGACAGAGACCTGCAAACAAGCAGGGCGGCAAGTCCGGAAACAAGAAAAAGGGCGGACATAAGAAAAAGTAATATCCAACTCCGCTGACATCGTTTAAAATGGGCGCACAGCTTGACTGTGCGCCCTCTTTTTAATTACTGACGATACAAAAAA
>CACWPR010000062.1 GCA_902762855.1 Ruminococcus flavefaciens | reverse complement strand
CGCCGTATACAGAGAAATTCCGGCTGAGTGCTGCTTTACAGGTCCAATATGGCCATTATATTCTCATATATCCGGAGCAATAGTTAAGGATTTCTTAATAATTATCATGCTAATATAATATTACAGAAAAAATACTGGATTAAGACTTTTTTAAGAATTGGATTAAGTGTTTTTTTATATTTATCAGCTATAATAATGTCATAGAATGATATTATATATGATCTGCAAAATCAATATAGAAGGTTCATGTTTTGAGAGTTTTTTTACGCTACATAACAAAGAATATGCTTGAAAAGAAAGGCCGTTTCTTTCTGCTTATCTTTTCGATCATGATCAGCACGGCACTGCTTGTATTCAGCCTTGGCACAGTTGATGTAATAATCGACGGCTATACTGATACTCTTAAAGCCGCTGCGGACGGAAAGGACATCGGGATCTATACGAATTCCGAGTCTCCGTTTTTCGATGAGAACGACTTTGACGCTGCCGGACTGAAAAACATCGAAGGCCAGCTTACATCAGTAGGTGTACTGCTGGAGAATGATGAGATAACATACGTGGTGATAAACGGTGTTAAGAACTGTAATAAGTACAATATAGAGGGCAGCATCCCTGAGGGGTCCGCTGAGCCTGTCTGTGTTATCTCAGACAGAATAGCCGATGAACGTGACCTGTCCATCGGCAGCACACTGGAGCTTAAAATAAACGGTGAGCCACAGAACTTTACCGTAAAGGCAATAAGTGCTCCGGAGGGTATGTTCTACCAGGACAGCAGCACAGATTTCAATATATTTGTTCCCTATGAGTACATGAATGAGCTCATGGGAGCAGACGGAAAATACACAAGCATGAGAGCTGAGAGCGATGAGGACCCGGTAAAGGCTGCTGAAAAGTTCAACGATGTCAACGAAAACGTTGCTGCAGTCTGCCTGACAGACCTTTCAGCATACAAGACAATGATGTCATCTATCGAGAGCGTCGTATACCTGATGTTCGCTATCGTATGCGTAGTATGCTGCATAATCATCCACGGAGCATTCAAGCTGATAATCACAGAGCGAATGACCGTTATCGGAACATTTATGAGCCAGGGTGCCACAAGAAAGAAAATATCTCACATACTTCTCATGGAGAGCTTCCTCTACGGACTTGTAGGCTCGCTTTTCGGAGTAGTGCTCGGTGAGTTCATTCTCTATGGCATCACAAGGTACACTTCACCTATGGCAGAATACGGAATATACGTGCCGTTCCATATAAGACCTTCACTTATGGTGATAGGAATAATATTTGCAGTTGCAATGTGCGTCATCTCAGCATGGATGCCTATTGCAAGTGTAAAGAAGCTGCCTGTAAAGGATGTTATCCTCAACAGGCTTGAGACGAAGCACAAGAAGGGAACGATACGTTTCATCATCGGCTGTGCGCTTCTCGGAATAGCAATAGCCGGTGCATACACAGGAGGAAAGATAACAGAACAGCTCAGTATCGTATTCCTCTTCGCAGCTATAATCGGTATCGGTATGCTGCTCAGAAAGCTGCTGAAGTTCGTTGCCGGAGCTCTTTCAAATGTGTTCAGAAAGCAGACCTCCATATTCCTTGCACTCAACAACATCAAGAGCACGAAGCTGCTCAGGAGCAATATCACACTTATGGTAATAACCTTTGCGTCCATACTTGCGATAGCATCAGCAGGAACAAGTCTTACCAAAGTCGTTTCAGGAGCCTACGACGAGCTTTCATTTGACTATGAGGTATACAATATAATGGATAACCATTCAGAAACACCTACAACAGACCTCATAATAGATAAGCTCTCAACATTCAAGAGCGTAAAGCAGGACTCTATAACTCCTCTATATTATGCAGAAGGTATGGTCGATAATTATATAATAACCATCCAGGCTGCTGACCCGGATAAGTATGCTGACTATATTGAGTATTTTCATTTGCATTCCGATGAGAATGCTGATAAGCTCAGAAGATATAAGGAAGCTGACGAGGACAGCATACTTTTATCAGAACACTCTGCAAAGCAGACAGGCAAAGAGGCAGGAGATGACCTCACAATAGAAGTTGAAGGACATGAATACACTCTTCATATCATAGATACATTCGATGCTAAGCTCTACAACAACGGTGACATCATCATAGCAAAGCCTGAGCTCATCAAGAAAAAGTTCCATGTAAGGGATGCAGGAAGCATCGTATTCAGCATAAACGGCGACAGCGAGACAGCCGAGCAGGAATTCAAGGGCTACCTTGCAGATATGGGTGCCACATACATTTCCCGTGAACAGGAGCGGGAAGAGAATATTGAAGGCAACAAGGTAGTTATCAATATACTTGCTATCTTCGGATATCTTGCAATGGTAGTTGCATCTATCGGTATTTTCAACAACATCTCAATCTCCTTCCAGCAGAGAAGAAAGGAATTCGCAGTAATGTCCTCCGTGGGACTCAACGCTAAAAAGCGCAGGAGACTGGTGTTCACCGAGAATATGTTCTGTGTTATCATGAGTATAGTGATATCCGTTCCATATACCATACTCATATGCCGGTTATTCAGCAAGATAATGAGGATGCTGGATATGCCGTTTGACATCGTCTTTGACTGGACTGCACTGCCGCAGTATGCACTTGTGCTTGCACTGGTCATCTTCATCGCATCACTTTCAACAATGAAGAAGAGCAAGAAGATAAACGTTGTACAGGAACTCAAATACGAATAATAAGTCTACCGGAGGTTATTGATAATGAATGTTATAGAAGTTACAGATATGAACAGGTCTTTTGAGAACGGCAAAGAGGTAGCTCATGTACTCAAGGACATAAATCTCACAGTTGAAGAGGGAGAATTCGTTTCCATTATGGGTCCCTCAGGCGGAGGAAAGTCAACTCTCCTCTATCTCCTGGGCGGACTGGATATGCCCACCTCAGGAACTGTCAAGGTCAACAACACTGACCTCAGGACTCTCAATGACAAGGAGCTCTGCAAAATGAGAAACGAGGACGTTGGATTTGTGTTCCAGTTCTACAATCTGGTGCCGAACCTCAATGTTGAGGACAATATATGCCTTCCTCTTATGATAGCCGGAAAGTCAAAGTCTGACTACAAGGCAAAGCTGGACGAATGCCTCAGGATGATAGGCATGGAGGACAAGAGAAAGCTGACTCCCAGAGAGCTCTCCGGAGGACAGCAGCAGAGAGTAGCTATAGCAAGGTCCCTTGTATTTGACCCTAAGATACTCTTCCTTGACGAGCCTATCGGCAATCTGGATACAAAGACAGGTACAAGGATAATGGAGCTTTTCAGAGATATCAATCAGAAGTACAACAAGACGATAGTTCAGGTAACTCACTCTGAAAGTGCTGCACAGTACGGTACCAAGCTGATAAAGCTGATAGACGGACAGATACAGTCAGTTGAGCCTATACTGAGCACTAACTGATAATAAAGACGACACACTCTCCTTATATAACCACCTTAACAGGCTCTGAGCCTGTACAGAAGACCGGAAACGATTTTTACCGCCGTTTCCGGTTTTTTGTTTACAAAAAACGAAAAATATGATATAATGTATATAACTTTTTTATTTTAAGGAGGTAGAAGATGAAAAGCAAAATAAACAGAATGGTCTCTGTTATATCCGCTGCGGCACTTACTCTGTCTCTCAACACACCTCTGCTGACAGGCGCAGGGTTCGGAGAAGTGGATATATCCGATATCACAGGCGGAGAAAAGGGAAACTATTTCAGTACCTCTGACTTCTCACTGTCACTGCCATCGGTAAAATACTCCATAGGCGGAAACGGACCTGAGCTGGCGCTAACCGCTGCAAATGCGCCGTTGAAGTCGGCAGTAGACCTTTACGGAAAGGCAGATTCACTTCCGGAAAGCTACAGCCTTGCAGATTCGGGAGCCATTACCGGAGTCAGGAATCAGGGCCCTTACGGAAGCTGCTGGACTCATTCCTCAGCAGCAAGTGCGGAGTCAAGTGTGATAGATATAGACCCGACAGTTGACCTGTCAGAGCTCCACACAGCATATTTCACCTATGCAGGACCTGAACAGCTTGGCTATGACTCTGAACTTACCCCGTGGGACATTATCGACCTGGGCGGAGGCAGCGACCTTGTCATAAATCTCTGGGCACAGTGGTACGGACCTGTCCGTGAGGAGAAGATGAAGTACTACGACCCGAACATATTCAATGACAGTGCTCAGCTTGACGCACTCAGCACAGATGCGGACTATCATCTCCGTGATGCTTACCTCATCAACTACAATTCAGATAAGAGCAACATGGATGAGGTCAACAGTGTTATAAAACAGCTCGTCTATGAGGGCGAGGCTGTTGATGTGTCATTCTTTGCAGATACAGGCGAGAACTACAACTATAATTACTGTACCAGCAACTCAAACCGTCCTGCTAAATTTGCCAATCATGCTGTTACAATAGTCGGCTGGGACGATAGTATACCAAGGACTAAATTCAAGAACAACCCCTCCGGCAACGGCGGATGGCTCTGCAAGAATAGCTGGGGTACTTCCTTCGGACTGGACGGATTCTTCTGGATATCCTATTATGACAGTACTCTCTGTGATTTCACAGCATACTATCTTGATGACAAGGACAACTATTCATTCAATCACCAGTATGACAGCTTTGCACATACACAGAATATGTCGGCATTTGATGACGGTGAGACAAATGGAGTCTCCTATATGGCAGATGTTTTCAAGGCTGATTATTCCGAGGTCATAAAGGCGGTATCTACATATATTTCTGTTCCCGGTACAAAGGTAGCAGTAGACATATATACCGGACTCACTGACCCTGCCGTCCCTGATTCAGGTACGCTCGCATCCCATACAGAAGGCTCTGTTGACATAACCGGCTACTACACCATACCGCTGACACAGAGTGCCACAGTCGGGATGAGCGAGTACTACGGAGTTGTGGTATCTCTGTATAATGAGGACGACCCGTTTGTCATACCTGTGGAGAGCGCTATGTATATCGAGGACTCATCAGACGGGCATATAACTACGATCTCAAAGTACGGCAGCTATGAACAGATAAAGTATATGACAGCCAGCGGTGAGAGCTTTTTCAGTGCTGACGGAGAAACATGGCACGACGTAACAGACGAGCCGTTCACCTATTCAGATGAGGAAAAGCAGCAGCTCCTTGACGATATAATAGACAGTCTGTATTATGGTCTTGAGACAACTGACACGGAGCTCCTTGAAAACGCACAGGAGCTCAGTGAGTACTACACAGACCTGTTTGCGACCGGAGACCTTGGAGTCGTACTGGGAAATGTCTCCCTTAAAGTATTTGCAGACCCTGTTGGAAAGCCGGAATTTGCACTTATGTCCGGTGAATATCCGGAGGGGACGGAGCTCAATATCTTTTCGGACCCCGGCAGTGAAATGTACTATTTCATAAACGACGGAGCAGAGGAAAAGTACACCAGTCCGCTTACTATAGACCAGTACATGAAAACAGACGCATATGTGACAGGCGGTTCCTATGCTGAGAGAACATATGATGTGGCAGCAGCACAGTTCACGGATATTTACTACGATACACAGTACGGCTACAGCGCTCATGAGATGCAGAGAGCGGAACGCATAGACAAAAGCACATACTATATCGAGATGTATCCTGACCAGACAAGGATAAGGCTGTATCCGATAGCCTCAGCAGATGTTACGATCAATTCCGGAGCTGCAAAGCCGTTTGAGTTCGGGGAATGGCTGACGCTTGATTACGGAGTTACTGAGATCAAATACAACCTGACAAAACCGGATGCACAGTCCAATGAGGTCACGGTAAGAATATTGCGCAGTCCTATCACAGTAGATATATACAATGAAACAGTGAGCTACTCAGGTGCTGAGTCACTGAGAACCATAGACGGAACAGTCATACCTGACGGCTGTAACGTCGGAGACTTTGCAGGACAGACGATGTATGCGACAGTTAACGGAGAAGAAATACCATGTACTATACCTGAAAGAAATTCCATAGGGATATTAGAGGTGGACACATACACCGAAACACTGGGATATATCCCTAATGACGATGCAAGGCTCCTACAGTATTCAGTTAAGGAATATCCGGCAGATGACGACTTTATTTCAGCCGATGCAAGACTTGTAGAAGGCTCATGGATAAATTCCGGAATGGCCATGAACAAGGCGATCAGGATAATACCCGGCGAGAAGCTGACTCTCAGGCTCAGGGCGGGCAACGGAAAGTTTGCCAGCGTGGAAAGGACTATCAGCATCCCGGAGGCTCCTGATGCACCTGAGATACTTCCGGAGTTCAGAAGTGAAGGTACAAATGTTATCCTCAATGACTTTGAGTTCCAGGGAATGGCAGCTGGATACAGCTATATCGGAGACATGACAGATAAAGCTGAGATGTATGGATATAAAGACACTGCCGCATTCCTTGAACTGCTGAAAAGGAGACTCGGCACTGATGATGATGACCTTGCAAGGACTACTGACCCTTCATTGTTTGATTTTGAATACACAGGCAAATACGGAGAGAAGATACTGGTAAGAAAGGCACCTACAAGTACAGCATTCGCCTCAAAGGCCGCAGAGATACAGCTCTGGGAGAGGGGAGACGTTAACATGGACGGTGCAGTTGACGGCACAGATGCGACTCTGATACTCAAGCACTATGCGAATTATGCAGATACGAAGATAGAGGTCATCCCTAAGGAAAACTGGTATCTTGCAGACTATAACCAGGACGGAGCTATAGACGGCAGTGACGCAACACTTGTATTGAAACTCTATGCACAGAGGTCTGCTTACGTTCCGGTAGTGGGTTAAATGAGCAGTAAAGGATAGAAATGAGCAGCTATTGACAAAACAGACAAAAGGCAAGCATAAAATTTCCATAAATTGTATTACTTAGGCAATAGGCATAAAAGAACGGTAAGGAATTTGTGGAATAAGAGTGAAAATGTCTTTTACCGTTTTGTAACTTTTTGAAAATCGGGTTTTGATTTATGTAATTATCACCGAAAAAACAATGTTGAAAGTGTACAATGTGCTCAAAAAATATTAAAGAACGATTCAAAGCATTGACTTTGAGCCAAAAATACGGTATATTTGAAATACACAAAAGCAATGCGTCCGGGCTGTGCTCAATAGTCTCTGATGTATAACCGCACTTCAGAGCAGAAGTTTCAGAATGGACTTACCGCTGGACGAAACGGAAGGCATTTCAGACTGAAGGAAAACTTCCTGAGGAAAGATGTGCTGAAAGGGACGGCAGCGTAAAACGGTTCGCCGTATGAACATTGCTGATGCGTAATGACTAAATGTCTATCACGCCGCTTGCGGCGCGTCCCTTAAAAGGCGAACAGTATGACGATGAGCACATTCATCGGAAAGAGTTCAGTGCCGATAAGAGGGAAAACCATTATTTCATACATATTATACTTCAAAGAAAGTGTAATATACATATTTAAGGAGGAAAAATCTAATGAACACACTTAAGAGAACATTAGCTTTAGTAGCTACACTTGCTATGGCTTCCACAGCATTTGCATCATGCGGAAGCGACGATTCATCTTCTGAGTCAACATCCACAGCTGCTACAGAGGCAGGCCAGGACGCAACAGATGCTGCAACAGAGGAAGGCCAGGACGCAACAGATGCTCCCGTTGATAACGGCGGCAGCGACGTAGAGTTCACAGACGAGCTCGGCGATGTTACACTTCCTACAGGCGGCGATAAGTTTACAGTAGTTGCTTGGAATGACCAGGACGTTCCTGCTCTTCTCGACAACTGGGGCGAGTTCGGCGGCGACACATCTAAGAACAACTTCATCTCCTTCGGTGTAGGCGGCGGCGATGCTTCTGAGAAGTATGACGCTCTCTTCCTGTCCGGTGATGACCTCGACGTTTACTTCTGTGAGGCTGACTGGGCTCTGAAGTACATCAACGATGATACAAAGACAGCTCCTCTCGAGGCTCTCGGCTTCTCTGAGGGTAACTTCGCTGACGTTTATGCATACACAAATGAGATCGGTAGAGCTACAGAGGGCGCTAACAGCGGTAAGATCGTTGGTGCTTCATGGCAGGCTGCTCCTGGTGGATTCGCTTACAGAGCTGACCTCGCTGAGCAGTACCTCGGCGTAACATCTCCTGAGGAGATGCAGGCTAAGATCGAGGGCTGGGACAACTTCGTTGCTGCTGCTACAACAGTTGCAGAGGCTACAGACGGTAAGGTTGCACTCGCTGACTCACTCGGTGGTATGTGGCAGGTATTCGCTGCTAACAGAACACAGCCTTGGATCTCTAACGGCAGACTTACATTCGATTCTTCTTGCGAAGACTTCGCTAAGATCGCTAAGACTCTCTGGGACAACGGCGGTGTAACACACAACGGTCAGTGGACAGATTCTTGGATCCCTGCTGGTCAGGACGGCTCTTGCATGGGTTACTTCGTATCCACATGGGGCTTCGGTGAGAAAGCATTCTTCGGCCAGGCTTCTTCTAAGTCACACGGCGATTGGGCTCTTTGCGAAGGTCCTGCACCTTACTTCTGGGGCGGTACTTGGATCGTTGTTAACCCCAAGACAGATAACGCTGATCTTGCTCAGTCCTTCATCTACAACTCAACAGTTAACAAGGAAGCTATGAAGAAGTATGCAACAAGCAAGCCTGACTATGTAAACAACAAGGTTGTTATGCAGGAGCTCGTTGATGCTAAGACAGATCCTGATAGCTACGTAACTGAGAACCTTGGCGGTCAGAACTACTTCGAAGTTCTCCACGAGAATGCTAAGGCAATCAACCTCAAGGGACTCATCACACCTTACGATGCTCTTGTTAAGAAAGAATTCCTCGACGCTGTAACAGAGGTTTACTGTGAGGGCGGTTCTTACGATGATACAATTTCTCAGGCAATGGATAAGGTTCTCACAACCAATCCTGACCTTGGCTAATTAGTATATCTGAACAACCTACTAATTAATTGAGCTTATAATAGTTGCCTATAGGATTTATTCTATAGGCAGCTATTTATAATCTTTTAACTATTTTAACGAGAGGGTGTGTGCTTATGGCATCAGCTGCCCAGAGACGAATCAAATCTATCAGCTATGCTAAATATGGCTATATTTTCATATTGCCGTTTTTTCTTGTTTATTTCTTTTTTCAACTTTGGCCGTTGATCAATACTTTCATCGTTGCCTTCCAGGGTAACGGTAATGCTACCGGAGATTGGGTAGGACTTGATAACTTCAAGACTCTCCTTCAGAAGGTCAACTTCACAAAACAGGACGACCTTATCGCTCTTAACCGAGTTCCCTCAACAGACGAGGAGTACGAGGCTGCTAAGGCTTTAAAGGTCCAGTACGCTATCCACAATGAGTTTGTTGATTCTTTCAAGCATACTCTTGTTCTTTGGATTGGTAACTTTATTCCCCAGATACTTCTTTCACTTTCACTTGCAGTATGGTTCACAGATGCTAAGCTGAAGATCCCGGGAAAGGGCTTCTTCAAGGTAGTTATGTATATGCCTAATATCATCACTGCTGCTTCTGTTGCTGTACTCTTTATGTCACTTTGTTCAGAAGATAAGTATGGCGCATTTAACCAGTTATTCCACAGCATGGGAATAGTCAAGGAAATTGATGGTCCTAAGGCGGATGTTGTACATCTGGTCGGTGGTTCCGGACATCCGTGGCCTGCAAGAATCGTCATAATGTTTATACAGACCTGGATGTGGTTCGGTAATACTATGATCATGCTCATGTCCGGTATCATGGGTATCAATCCTTCACTCTTTGAGGCTGCAAGCATTGACGGTGCAAGCAGCGGACAGGTCTTCAGAAAGATCACTCTCCCTCTGCTCAGCCCCATCATGGTTTACACACTCGTAACATCTATGATCGGTGGTCTCCAGATGTTCGATATTCCTTACCTCTATCATAAGGGAACATCAATCAATACAGACCTTGAGACAGTTGCTGTATTTATCTACAGAAACTTCCATACAGGTCAGAAGAATCAGAATTACGGCTGGTCCGGTGCAGCTTCAGTACTGCTCTTTATTGTTACTCTTATCCTTGGATGCATTACATTCTATCTCAACAGAGATACAGATGAGATCGCTAAGAAGAAACAGCGCAAAAAGCTCGCTAAGCAGGCTAAGATTCAGAATAAACAGTTTGGAGGTCTTAGCTTATGAGTGATAATATGAAAGCTGTTTATGGTCAGGCAAAAGATAACTATATGTTTAAGATCAGATTAAAGTCCACAATACTTTTTATCTGGTGTCTTATTCTGACAGTTATCTGTCTGCTTCCTATCTACATACTGCTCATCAACGCAACTCGTGAGGCATCTGATATTGCTGGTGGTCTTTCAGTTCTTCCTGGTACACATTTCTTTGAGAATGTTAAGACAATGAAGACTGACTTTAAACAGCAGTTCAGACCTCTCATAGGATACAGAAACAGTGCTGTCATCACTATCAGCGCTACATTCCTTTCTGTATTTTTCTCTGCACTTACCGCATACGGAATCCATGTTTATGACTTTAAGCTCAAGGAGATCTCATATACCGTCATTCTTCTCGTTATGATGGTTCCTGCACAGGTTACTGCTGCTGGTTTCCTTAACTTTATGGTTAAGCTGGGTCTTACAGATTCCTACATCCCGCTCATTATTCCTGCAGTTGCGGCTCCGGCGATCATATTCTTCATGCGTTCCTACATGAAGTCTTCATTCCCGCTGGACATCGTTGAGGCTGCTCGTATCGACGGATGCGGCGAGTTCAGAACATTCCTTACAATAGCTATTCCTATGATGAAGCCCGCTATTGCTGTTCAGGCAATATTTGCTTTCGTTGCACAGTGGAATAACTTCTACACACCTTCAATGATCCTTCTCAGCAACAAGATGTCTCAGAGAACACTTCCTATGATGATCGCTAACGTTCAGTCAATGGATACTTATAAGGACTACGGTGTTGTTTACACTTGTATCGCTATCAGTATCATCCCGATCATTATTGCTTATATTCTCCTTTCAAGATTCATCATTGCTGGTGTAGCACTCGGTGGTGTAAAGGAATAATCTTAAAAATAAACAGCACACTTTGGTGTGCTGTTTTTTTATCTTGACAATATCTGTGAAAAGAATTATAATAAAAGTATACCATTCCGGAAAGAGAAATTTTTATTATTCATGGTTTCTGCTTTAAGACCGGAAGGCTGATATTTAAAACTTGATGCTGTGAAAGGCTGTCAGGTGATCGTTGGTTGATCAGAACAGGAGGTCATTATGAACAAAAAAGAGTACAATTTTGATGCAAAGTCCACAACGGAAAGACTTGTTGAGTGGGTAAGAAATTACTTTGAGACAACAGCGTCTCCTGAGACAAAGGCTGTAATCGGTATTTCCGGAGGCAAGGACAGTTCAGTTGCAGCAGCAGTTTGTGTCAAGGCACTTGGCAAGGATAGAGTAATCGGCGTTCTTATGCCTCAGGGAGAGCAGTCTGACATTTCCTACAGTCACCTTCTTGTGGATACACTTGGTATCAAGAGCTACACTATCAATGTTGGAAATACAGTAAGCACATTTATGAATGAGCTTAAAAAGCACATGGAGCCAACCAATCAGGCTATAGTGAATACACCGGCTAGAATAAGAATGACCACTCTTTACGCTGTTGCTGCCTGCTTTGGCGGACGTGTTGTCAATACCTGCAACCTTTCAGAGGATTGGGTCGGATATTCGACAAAGTACGGTGACGCTGCCGGAGATTTTTCACCCTTATCTGACCTGACGGTTACAGAGGTACTTGCGGTAGGCGATGAACTTGGACTTCCTAAGGAGCTTGTTCATAAGGTACCTACAGACGGACTTTGCGGCAAGACTGATGAGGAGAACCTTGGATTCACATATGCTATGCTGGATGAATACATCCGTGGACTTGACGATCTCAGCAGTCATCCTGAGATAAAGGAAAAGATCGACCGTCTGCATCGACTTAATCTTCATAAACTCATGCTCATGCCTAAATTTGAACAGTAAAAGAAAAGCTCCGATGCATAAAGCATCGGAGCTTTTTCAGGGGATTTTATATGAGTTTATATTGGTCATACCTCAAAAATATCCATGCTCACCTGATCAAATCAAATGGGCATATTTCTAAGGTATTGACTATATTATATCAAGTTTTTTACTTAATGTCTACTTTATTATTGTCAAATTTGAAAATTACTGCTCAAAAATTGCGAATATTTTGTTAATTAGAAAAGTATGTCCCTGAAACACAGCATGGGCTCTTTTTTTTCAAAATCCCAGCTATGGAATGAGTCGCCGTGGCAGAAGGCCTTCTCTGGACAGTCTGTACATTTACTGCACTCATCTGAGAGGTCACGTCTGAATTCCTTGAACTTATTTTTCCACACCTCGCTGAAACGGTCATGGAGTATATTTCCTTGTACCAGTTCAGGACGGCGCTCAATGTCAAGACAGGCAATAATGTCGCCGTTTGCAGTTATACTTGCGGTGTAAAGTCCGGCAGTGCAGAGGTAGTACCAGTCACGGACCTCACGCTCATATTCTGGTCCCAGATAGTGGCTGCATCCATATGTTACAGGTTCGCCCGTCATTCTCATATTTCTGATAAATTCAAATAGAGTAATATAGTCCTCTTTTGTCAGCAGCAGGTCAGGGTAGTTCTTGGCACGGCCCATGGGTTCCATATTGATAACACGCCATGAGTCGATGTCCATATCGTTGAATATCCTGTATAGCTCATCAAGCTGCTTTATGCTTTCGTGTGTTACAACAGTTGTGACCTGAACTGCCTTGAATGCGCCGGTCCTGATAAGGCTCTCGATACCTGAGATAGCCTTTTTGAAACCGCCTTTTGTGCGGCGGAAATTGTCATGAGTATCTTCCAGACCGTCTATGCTGACGGATATTGTACCCATACCGCAGTTTGCCAGCTCACGGGCAACGCTGTCATCAATGAGGGTGGCATTGCTGGTCATTCCCCAGTTGAAGCCAAGCTGGTGTGCGTAGGCCATAATATCGAAGAAGTCCTTACGAAGCAGCGGTTCACCGCCGGTTATGCAGAGCATTTTGTGCTCAAGGCCCATATCCTCACGGACTTCCCTGAGAAATTTATGGTACTGAGCCAGACTGAGCTCTTCTGCTCTGACCTCACCGCAGCGGCTGCCGCAGTGTATACAGTTCTCATTACATCGGAGCGTCAGCTCCAGAAAGAGATTCCTGAGCTGAGGTTCGGTCATAAGTCCACGGCGGTAATCCGCCAATTTATTGAGGTGACTGCGTTTTGTGTCAACATTCAGCATTTTCAGTTGCTCCAATCATAGTACATAGGCGGCGGTCCGTAGAGAGTAGCTACTGTTGTATAAGTAGTATCCTCATATGTAGGAGGTGCAGTGGTTACAATATCATCGTCATCCTCGTCGGGTACACTGAGGCTTTTGATATCTCCCTGGAGGAAGCGACTGAGTACAGCTATATCCTCAAGGTCAAAAACACCGTCATTGTTGACGTCATAGAAATTCATATCAAAATCATTTATATTCTTGCCGTTATTGTAATCTATCCTCATTCTGGCAAGGTCATTCGCATCGATTACACCGTCCATATAAGCATCTCCGGGCATTGGAGGAGGACCGTATACAGGGAAGAACTGCTCAGCATCATTCTCAGGGTCATATTCTGTAGTAGTTGCATCTGCATATTCTTCAAATGACGACGGCGGCTCGGTAGTCGGAGGGGGACCATAGACGCAGTACATCAGGTCTGTGTTGCTTTCCGGGTCATATGTAGTTGTTTCAGTCACTGTTTCGTCAAGACCTTGTGCATAGACATTATTCTCTGACTCCACATTTTTTGCTGAACCGCAGGCTGAGATATTCGCAGCAGCGACAAGCATTGCGGCTGTAAGAGCAGTAGCTTTTGTTTTTTTCATACGGGCACGTCCTTTCTGTCAGTTACTTATAGTCGTCTGGAGGGCCATAGACACATGGGATAAGGTCTTTGTCAGGAGTGTACTCTGAAACCTGTGAATTATCAAGCCCGCTGGGGTCCTCATCGAGAATTCCGGGAGGTCCGTACACGTCCTGTATCTCGTCGGTAGAAGGCTCATATTCAGTAGTTGTTTCGACAACTGTGGAGGAGCTGCTGCTGTCATCGGAAGAAGAATTTCCGGAGTTGCAGGCTGTCAGATTTACAGCGGCTGCAAGGATAGCGGCAGTTAAAGCAGTTTTTTTCGTTTTTTTCATAAATATCACCTCGCAATATTTATCCACTTTAAAATCATTATACTACACTATAAATACTTTGTCAATATCTTTAAGGCTATTTTATGGGAAAAATTTACATTGTAATACTGGACATGATAGGGAATTTTCATTATATTGCTCTGATGAAAAAGAACCGTCGAATATTGACTAAAAGGTCAGAAAATTGTATAATAGAGAGGAGCGGAGAATTCCGGAATAACTTTCAAGGATGAGATATATGAAAATAAATAACAGGAAAACCTATGCACTGGCGATGTCAATGTTAGTGCTCACAGCCAGCGTCTCCTGTGGGTCCTCAGTCGGGCAGGCAGGGGGAAGCAGCTCAGAGACTGTTCAGCAAATGGAAAGCCAGTCAGAAGAGACTGCCGCAGCATCCGTGGACACCACCCAGGCCACAGAGGAGGTCACTGAAGGTACGACCTCAAAGGCTGAGTCAGCGGCTCTCAAGGGCAATATATACGACGTCAAGGGGCGGCTCCTTGTAAGCGGAAAGGAAGGGGAAAGAGTATTTTCTGACGACAACGATACGAGTATTGCCTTTGCCAACATCCTGACCACAATGTCAGACGGCTACGACAGGACTTTCAGTGATATACTAACGTCACCGGGACCTTCCGGAGATGTTGGCAGATCCATACAGCTCACCATAGATGCGGATGTTCAGAAGGCGGTTTATCAGTACATGATGAACAACAATATCCAGGGCTCAGTCGTGGCCATGAGGTCAGACGGCTCACTGCTTGCCCAGGTGTCATTCCCCTCATACGAACCCTATGCAGTCAGCCTTCCACAGGAGTACGATGAAGAGCTCGCATGGGGAAAGGTGGGCAATAAGGCCTTCCAGAACTTCGAGCCTGGTTCATGTTTCAAGATAATGTCGGAGGTCATAGCTGACAAGCACGGATTCTATTCATGCTACGACGAGGGTGAGTGGGAATTCGACGGAACCTCCATAGTCAACTGGGACCACGATACAGGCTCATATCCGGTAGCAGAGAGGACGCTCCAGTCGGCTTTTGTAAATTCCAGCAACATATTTTTTGCAAAGGCCTTCGACTCTATAGGCTCCGAGGCGGTACTCTCCGACCTTGACAGCATTTTCCACTTTGTAACTCCAATCGACTGTGATTTCGGACAGATAAAGAACAATGTTGAGATATACTGTGACGACGACCTGAGAAGAACAGCCTTTGGTCAGTCATATGTGCTGACCTGTCCGCTGTATCTTGCCGCACTTGGCCGTGAGGCTGTCCTTGGAGACATGGTAGAGCCCTTTGTGCTGAAAAACGTTGTAGACACTGATGACCCATTCGCTGTTATAGAGCAGGGGACTCAGCCGGGGCAGGTCCTTGCATCCATTCCCCAGGAGTATAGGCAGAACCTTCTGGATGGCATGAGAGGAGTTGCCGGCGGACTGGGAGTATACGTACCGCAGGGATACACGCTCTATGCTAAGACAGGCACAGCGGAGACATGGGAAAATGACTTTCTGTACATAACCGG
>CACWPR010000061.1 GCA_902762855.1 Ruminococcus flavefaciens | reverse complement strand
TGTAGGCTGATAGCCAACGGCTGAGGGCATACGTCCCAGAAGGGCTGATACCTCTGAGCCTGCCTGAACGTATCTGAATATGTTGTCTATGAACAGGAGAACGTCCTTGTGTTCCCTGTCACGGAAGTATTCTGCCATTGTGAGGCCTGTCTGGGCAACACGCATACGGGATCCGGGGGGCTCGTTCATCTGACCGAATACAAGTGCGGTCTTGTTGATAACTCCTGATTCCTGCATTTCGTTCCAGAGGTCATTTCCCTCACGGGAACGCTCTCCGACACCGGTGAATATGGAATATCCTCCGTGCTCGGTAGCGATGTTGCGGATAAGCTCCTGAATAAGTACGGTCTTACCAACACCGGCGCCTCCGAAAAGACCTATCTTACCGCCCTTTGCATAGGGAGCGATAAGGTCTATTACCTTGATACCGGTCTCAAGGACCTCGACTACAGGGCTCTGATCCTGGAATGTAGGAGCCTTGCGGTGTATCTCCCACTGTTCTTCGGTCTCAACGTCGCCCTTCTTGTCGATAGGCTCTCCGAGAACGTTGAACATACGTCCGAGTGTATTTTCTCCTACCGGTACCTTTATACAGCTTCCGGTAGCGGTAACTTCCATGTTTTTGCTGAGTCCTTCGCTTGTGGCAAGCATTATGCAGCGAACTATATGATTGCCCATGTGCTGAGCCACTTCCATAACACGCTTTTTGCCGTCCACCTCAACAGTGAGAGCATCCCTTATCATAGGGAGCTTTCCCGTGCTGAACTCAACGTCTATAACAGGTCCTATGACCTGAGTTATCCTGCCTTTTTCCATTGGCGGCAGCTCTCCTTTCTGAAGAAGAATTATCGTCCGATCATTGTTGGATCCATATCAGTGGCCATTCCTGTTTGAGGTCACTACTTTCTGAGAACTGTAAACTGCTAACTCCAAAACTACTCGCTGAGTGAGGCGGCGCCTCCGCAGACTTCGGTTATCTCCTGAGTGATAGCGGCCTGTCTTGCACGGTTATAGAGAAGCGACAGATCCTTTATCATGTCCTTTGCACTGGTAGTTGCGGCGTCCATTGCCGTCATTCTCGACTGCTGCTCACAGCAGAAGGCCTCTACCATTGCACCGTAGATGATGCCCTTGGCATAGTTCGGTATCAGATGTGCCATTACCTCTTCAGGTGATGGCAGGAACGATGCTTTCGGCAGTTTTTTCATGGTCCCGTCTGCCGTCTTTCCGAAATGTCTCCGCTCAAAGGGCAGGAGCTGTACGGTTCGGGTCTCCTGGAGATTGGATGTGACCATGTCTGTGTAGAGCACGTATACCTCGTCCAGCTCGCCGTTCTCGAACTTGTCCAGCACGAGCTGTGCTATCTCCATTGCCCTGTAAAGTGTCGGGTTCTGGGTGGTATACAGAAACTCACCGTCCACTGATGCCTTTGAGTCATTGCGGCTGCGGTTCTTGAAGTACTGTCTGCCCACCTGTCCCATTACGAAAAGGTAGCAGTTGCTCAGGTCCGCTGACTTTGCAAGTTCCTGCTCGGTATATTTCAGTATGTTATGATTATAGCTGCCGCAGAGTCCCTTGTCGGCAGTGATGACGATATATCCCTTTTTCCTCTTCTCAGGAGGAATGGAGCTTCGTCTGTCGAAGTACTTCTGCCTTGTATGGGGAGTGTGCTCCAGCACGCTCTCGATAGTCTCCTGTAATTTATAGAAATAGGGCTCGGTGGACTCCAGGGACTTCCTTGCCTTTTTCAGCTTTGAGGAGGACATAAGGTACATCGCATTGGTTATTTTGAGTATCTGCTTGATGCTCTCGATACGCTCACGTATCTCTCTCATGTTGGGCATACAGGCACCCCCTTATTCCTCAAATGCGGTGACGATGCGCTCTATACGCTCCATGAGGTCGTCTGTCAGGACTCTGTTTTCCTCTATCTCGGTGATTATATCCTGACCGTAGGAGCGGATGTAGCTCATGAGCTCGGTGCGGTACTCCCTCAGCTCCTTCAGCGGGATGTCCCTGAAAAGGTCATGCTGTGCCGCATAGAGAAGTATTACCTGCTCATAGTGAGGCAGCGGATTATACAGCGGCTGTTTGAGCAGCTCTGTGAGCATATGTCCGTGGTTGAGGAGGTCAGTTGTAGTCTGGTCGAGCTCAGAAGAGAACTGTGTGAATATCTCCATTTCCTTGAACTGTGCAAGGTCGATACGGAGATTTCCGGCGGCCTTCTTCATGGCCTTGGTCTGTGCGGCACCGCCCACACGGGATACGGAGAGTCCGTAGTTCACCGCAGGACGGAGACCGGAGTTGAAGAGCTCGCTCTCCAGGAATATCTGTCCGTCTGTGATGGAAATAACGTTTGTAGGTATATAGGCGGAGATGTCACCTGCAAGAGTCTCGATGATAGGCAGGGCAGTCAGTGAACCGCCGCCGTGCTCGTCGTCAAGACGGCTGGAACGCTCCAGAAGTCTTGAATGAAGGTAGAATACATCTCCTGGATAGGCCTCTCGTCCGGGAGGTCTGTGGAGGAGCAGCGACATGGCTCTGTAGGCAACGGCGTGTTTTGAAAGGTCATCGTATACGATGAGAACATCCTTGCCCTTGGACATGAAGTACTCTGCTATAGCTGTGCCTGAATAGGGTGATATATACTGGAAGGGCGCCGGGTCACTGGCAGAGGCGCATACAACTACGGAATAGTCCATAGCACCATACTTTTTCAGTGTGCTGACAACCTGTGCAACTGTGGAGGACTTCTGTCCTATAGCCACGTATACACAGATAACGTCCTGTCCCTTCTGGTTGATGATAGTATCTATTGCGATAGAAGTCTTACCGGTCTGGCGGTCTCCGATGATAAGCTCACGCTGTCCGCGTCCGATAGGAAACATGGAGTCAATGGCGAGGATACCGGTCTGGAGAGGTACATTTACGGGCTTTCGCTCGATAACTCCCGGAGCCTCACGCTCAATAGGGAAGTAGTCCTCTGCCTTGATAGCTCCAAGACCGTCTATAGGCGCACCAAGTGCGTCCACAACTCTTCCGAGAAGCGCGTCGCTCACGCCTATGCCGGCTCTCTTGCCGGTGCGGACTACAGATGAGCCCTCTGTCAGGCCGTGGTCATCTCCCAGGAGAACAACTCCCACTGACTTCTCTTCAAGGTTCTGGACTATACCTCTGATGCCGTTCTCGAACTCTACCAGCTCACCGTACATTACGGCATTCATGCCTCTGACCTTGGCAATACCGTCGCCCAGACGGGTGATGAAGCCGGTCTCTGTAGCCCCCGACTTCACATCGAAGTCCTTGACCTCTGTCTTGAGGACGGAGATTATGTCACCGGTATTTCCGGACATTATCTTGTCGTCCTTGTCGGTATTTCCGGCAAGCTCTGCGGCCTTGCCGTGGAGGTTCTCCCTCATGAGGCGCAGGCTGGTGCGGTAGCTCTTGTCGTACTCAACATCGCCGGCATTGAGGATAAATCCTCCTATTATGTCAGGGTCATGGACGTACTCTATCACTACGTCGTCCTTGACGAACTTTTCCATGATGAATTTGCGGAGGTCTGCCTGCTGAGACTCTGTAAGGGGAGTCACGTAGCGTACCACCGCACGGATGCTGCCGTCCTTTTCAATGAGGTAGTCAGAATATTCCTCCAGGACGTCTATGAGCTCTCCGGAGCAGCCTGACTTCACGGCACTTACCATGAATCTCTGCACGCTCTCAGGGAAGAGCTTTTTGATTATCCCTCTTTTTTCATCAAGAGTTACAAGAGGGTTGCCGAGAGTATCTCCCACGTCGCCGCAGGACTCCAGGATATTCCTTGTCTCGTCAGCGTCATCCTGTGGCACCTCAAGGCGGATAAGCTCTTTAAGAAGGTCCTTGCTGGTCTCGCTCATCACTTACCGCCCTCCTCCTCGGAGAGGAACCTGTCTACAAGACGGCGGTTCTTCTCATCGTCGAGATTTTCTCCGATTATCTTGGAGGCCGCCTCTATAGCCAGGTCGGCTATCTCGGTCTGAGCCTGTGTCATTACTCTTCTGCGCTCTGTCTCTATGGCCTTGTTGGCATCGGCAACTATCTGGTCTGCCTCTTCCTGCGAGCGGAGGAGCATTGCTGCTTTCTCGGCCTCAGCATCCTCACGGGCCTTCATGAGTATCTTCTGAGCCTCAGCCTTCGCCTCTGTGATGTCGTCGGCATACTGCTGCTTCAGTGCCTCTGCCTCCTCACGGGACTGCTTTGCGCTGTCAATATCGTCCTGTATGGACTTCGTCCGCTCGTCCATCATCTTTCTGACAGGCTTGAAAAGGAATATTTTCATAAGTATGAACAGCAGCACAAGGTTGACTGCCGCCCAGATAAAGTTCCAGATATCTATATCCAGCATAATATCCTTCCCTCCTTTTTTCGGGATAGTTGATTATTTAAGGAAAAGTATGATGAGCAGCGCTATTACGAAGCCGTAGATAGCAGTCGCCTCTGCAAGGGCACATCCCAAAAGGAGCGCCTTGTTTATGTCGCCCTTTGCCTCAGGCTGTCTTGCTATGGCCTCAGCAGCCTTTGAGGTGGCGATTCCGATTCCTATTCCTGCGCCTGCGCCGGTGAGTACGGCAAGTCCTGCGCCTAATGCTATCATTCCCATAACGATATACCTCCTATTATTCTTCCTCCATGGCCTCTGACATGAACAGAGAGGTCAGGAATACGAAAACGTAAGCCTGTATGCATCCGTCGAAAACGTCGAAGTAGAAACTGAACGCCAGCGGTATGCCCACAGGGATTATCAGCTTGATGAGCTCCATGATAACAAATGCTCCCAGAACATTTCCGAAGAGTCGCATACACAGCGACAGGGGCTTTATTATCAGCTCCAGTATATTCAGCGGCAGCATGAAGGCCATAGGCTCCTTAAAGCCCTTCATCCAGCCCTTTATGCCTTTTTCTCTTATACCGCTGTACTGTATCAGCAGTATGGCGAATATAGCCAGGGTAGCGGTGACTCCAAGGTCCTTTGTCGGGGGACGGAGCCCGAAGAGTCCGATAACGTTTGAAATGCCGATATACAGCAAAAGTGTCTCCAGCACCGGCAGATACTTCTTGCCCCTGGGGCCCAGTATCTCCAGGAAGAAATTATCCATCCAGCACACAAAGCCTTCCACAAGGCACTGGAACCCTTTCGGCACCACCTTCATCGTTCTTGTAAAAATTATCGAGGCGATGACCAGCACACCCATTATTATCCACGTCATAACACAGGATTCCGGTACGGGAATACCGCCTAAAACGGGAATGGTGAACGAAGTCCGGCATTCCAGCTCTTCCATGAGCTTATCAGCAAGATCGCCCATAACACAGCACCTTCCTTCACAGATAAAATAAGAAAACGGAGACTGCCTTCCGGCTCAGATCTCCGTTGATCTTGTCAGAATTTGCGGAAAAGTTCAGTCCCGCAGGACCATTGTCAAGTATCGGAACATTACTTGTCCACTCACAGCCGCCGTCAGGAGGCTGATAGGCAATAGCGCACAAACCAGATGCCTGTTATTTGTGCAGTATCACCTTAATTATAATATAACAAAATCGTTACAAAGTCAAGAGTTTGCGGAAAATTTCACAATATAATTATGGATATAATCCTATTCGCAGGCCGCCGGCTCAGCACCTACTCATCGTCGCCCTCTGCAAGGCGGACTGCCCTGTCCAGACGCTCTATGGCTCCGGAGTTGAGCTTCTCGGTGAGTCTTACCCTGTCCAGCTCCTTCTTGAAGGAGGCAAGCTCTCCGGCTATCTTCTTCATTATCTCTGCGTTCTTCTCCTGCTGGTCCTCCAGGGCGCAGACTCTCTTTATCAGCTCGTTGACGTTTGCTGCAAGAGCCTCGTTTGCCTCGTTCTGCCGCTCTCCGAACTCAGTGAGCTTGGCAGGAGCTTTCAGGGCGCTTATCTTCTCATGACCGTCGAAGGTCAGCATTTTATCCTTGGTTAGCTTTATATCTGACATTCCTGTTCTCCTTCCTGTCTCAGACTCCGGCCTTCCTCCAGTAGTCAAGGGTGTCGGCAATGGTCTGCTCGACTGTTATCCCGGCACTCCAGCCTGTATCGGCCTTTATGCGTGATACATCCGGCTCTATGACCGGTATATCCGAGGCTCTCATCCTCGCAGGGTCCTGCTTCACCTCTATCGGCACCTTTGACAGGCTCAGAGCGGTGTCGAGGATGTACTGCACAGGTACTGCATGACCTCTTCCCACGTTGTAGGTCCTGCCGCTGACTCCCTTTTCTGCAAGCAGGCAGTAGGCACGGACTATGTCCCTTACGTCGGTGAAGTCCCTCCGTGCGGAAAGATTTCCCACAGACATGACCGGCTCACGGTGTCCGGCCTCTATCTCGGCTATCTGCCGGCAGAAGTCGGATATTACGAATATGGGGAGCTGCCTGGGACCGGAGTGGTTGAAGGCCCTGACCATAACTACGTCCATCTTGTAGGCTCTTGCGTATATCTCACCCAGCATTCCCTGACAGGCCTTTGTTGCGGCATAGATGTTGCCGGGCCTGAGCTGCTCCTCCTCACTTATGGGGCAGGCGCCCTCCCGGATAAAGCCGTACTCCTCACCGGAGCCGATGAGCAGCAGGCGGATGTCCTTTCTGTCAGCATTTCTCACAGCCTCAAGGACATTGATAGTGCCTTTTACATTTATATCAGCGGTGAGCTGAGGACGTTTCCAGGATACTGCCACTGAGCTCTGGGCTGCAAGGTGGAATATCACATCCGGGCTCTCCTCATTTATGAGCCCGGCAGTTTTCTCTGCGTCAAGTATGTCAAGAGTCCTGACGGAGCAGTCTCCGGTTATGGACTCGTTTTCAAGGCAGGTGGCGCAGACCTCCGCTCCGTTTTTTCTGAGGGCATCTATGAGATAACCTCCCACGAACCCTGCTCCTCCTATGATAAGAGCTTTCATCTGTTTGTTCTCCTTCCGGACAAGACTTTGTAAAGTCTCTTTATAACTTCTTTTTCGTTGAATACACTGCTCACTCTCTCCGCTGCGGCCTTTCCGTATCTCTCACGGAGTCCGGGATCGGCGGCCAGGGTATTTACAGCCTTTGCAAGAGCTCCGGCATCCGAAGGCGGCACCGTCAGTCCGGTAATGCCGTCAAGGCTCACATGGGGAACTCCCGAAGGCAGGTCCGTATTTATCACAGGTTTCCCGTAGACCATTGCCTCAAGCTGCACTATTCCGAAGGCCTCGCTCCTTGCAACTGAGGGCAGCACGAAGATGTCACAGTCCGCATAGGCCTGTCTCAGCTCCTCCTCCGGCAGGAAGCCCAGGAAGTGTACACGGCCGTCAAGGCCACGCTTCCGGGCATATTCCCTGAGCTTCGGCTCAAGGTCGCCCTCGCCGGCAATGAACAGCTCGCAGCCCTTCACCTTTGAGAATGCTCTCAGCAGGACGTCAACGCCCTTGTAGTACACCAGACGTCCGGTGAAGAACACCTTCACTGCGGTCTTGTCTGTGGCTCTTTCCGTGAGCACCGGCCTGCGCTCTATGGAGAGGTAGTCCTCCGGGCGGATGCCGTAGGGGACTACTGCACATTTCTCCCGGTACTCCGGAAGATGCTCTGAACCGTTTATATGGCCCTCTGTAGCCACTATCACTGCGTCTGCCCGTCTGAGGAGCCATCGCATGAAGGGCTTGTATATCAGCATCAGCTTTTTCTGCTTTACTACGTCGCTGTGCCAGCTCACAACTATCCTTCCCTTGTACCCGGACAGCATAGCTGCGGCATCTGCAAGGGGAAAGGGCAGGTGGATGTGTACAACGTCTGCTTTTTTCGCCATTTTCCTGAAAAGTCTCACGAAGGACAGAGACAGCGGACACTTGAAATAGGTGCCTAAGCTGCCGGCTCTTGTGAGCTCGACTCCGTTTATGTTCTCCCGGAGAGTCCGCCCTCTGCCGTCACGGCAGACGAGGGTCCTGACCTCGGCTCCGCAGACTGTGCCCAGCTCCTCGGAGTACTGCTTCACGAGAGTCTCGATGCCTCCGATATGGGGATGATAGGCTTTATTCACTTCCAGTATCCTGAGCTTTTTTCCGCTCATTGTCTCACCTCAATATTCGTAAAGTTTCCCTTCATATATTACGCCTTCATCAGTCCATTCAAGTCCATGTTCAAAATTTTTAACGTCTTCATCAAATATAAGTCGGTAAACAAATCCCCGCTCCCTGACGTAATAGTGGTAAAACGGGTATCCATCGGATGAGGCGGACGTTCTGACTATGAAGTGCTTTCCGTCGGGGCTTTTTATCCTTACCGGACCGCTCTGCGCTTTTGAAGCGTCTATCAGCGTTATCAGAAAGTACAGCATCGCCGGGAGCTCAAGAACTATTACCCCCAGTGCAACTATCAAAGCCTTATAAGCTCTCCGGGGCTTACCGTCTTTGGCTTTTGAAGCAGCGAATACGGCCAGGAGCCCGCCGATACAGAGCAAAGTACCCAGTGCTGATACAGCTATCAGCTCCCATCCGGTCATACCGCCGATTATCACAAGCCTTCTGTGGTCCTGCACCTTATACAGTATCACCTGCGACAGTATCATTAAAGCTGCGCCCAGGCAGAGAATTATCGTGGTCTTAGTGCTCGTTTTAGCATCCACGGCTCTCACCTCCGCATTTACTGCTAAACCTGAACAGCCTTAAAAAACATTTTCAGGCTATTTATTTCATCAGCTCTTTGTATATCTCCATGAGCATCTCTGCCGAGCGCTCCCAGGTGAAGTCCTTTGCCCTTTCAAGACCCTTTGTACTGAGCTCCCTGCGGAGACCGCTGTCTCTGTACAGCTTTCTCAGGCCTGCTGTGATGCTCCTTACGGAATAAGGGTCACATATGACTGCACAGTCCCCTGTGACCTCCGGCAGAGATGCGGCTCCGGAACAGAGCACGGAAGTACCGCAGGACATCGCCTCCAGAGGAGGCATACCGAATCCCTCATAGAGCGAGGGGAACACGAATGCCAGCGCTCCGCTCATCAGGGGAGCCATGTCCTCTGAGGGAACGTACTTTGTGAATATCACTTTATTTTCAAGTCCCATTGACCTGACTCTTGCGAATATGCCGTCATAGAGCCAGCCCTTGCCGCCCGCAAGGACGAGCTCCGGAGCTCCTTCCCCTGACTCCTCTATGAAATGTCCGTAGGCCATTATCAGCCTTTCAAGGTTCTTTCTGGGTTCGATAGTGCCCAGGTAGAGGAAGTAATCACCGGAGATTCCAAGGGAGGACCTGACCTCCTCTATACGGCCGCTGTCTGTGCAGGGAGAGAACATTTCGCTGTTGACTCCGCAGGGCACGACTCTTATCTTCCCCTCATGCTCAGGGAAGTACTTTATTATCTCGCTCTTTGAGAACTCCGAATCCGTAACGATGCGGTCTGCCCTCTCCATTGAGCTTTTCAGGCCCATATTCAGCATGAGACGGGTCCTGCCACGGACTGTCTCCGGAAAGGCCTTGTAGACCATATCGTGTACTGTCACTACAGTCCTGCCCTCAACTCCCGGAGGGAGGATATAGTTGAAGAAATGAGTGATGTCAGACTCCCCGAAGAAATGGGAATATGGTACCGGCAGCACTGCGGACATACCTCTGTAGAGCTTTTTCGGAAAACGGGATGTGTTCATTCCGATGCCTTCCGCTGATAACTGCCGGATACGTTCCTCGGCAGTGCCTTTTCCGTCTGTGAAAAAGCTGTATTCATAGGTATTCTCCGGGTACAGCGCCGCAAGTGCGGCGGTCTGTCCGGCCTCACACCAGCCTATGCCGGTCATTTTTTCCGCTGTCAGCGGTATCGCATCAAATGTTATCTTCATTCGCAGCTCCTATATTGCAATGGGCGGATATGACTCCGCCCTTTGTTTTTATTTTTTCTGAGGCTCCTATCCTCTGTATCCGATCATCAGCTGATCTATCTTTTCGGCGCAGACTCTGATATATTCGTCTGAATCCTCAATATTGAATCCCTTGGTATGTCCGGGAGCTCTTTTGATCGGTTCTGATTTTATTATATCATATTCCTTAACTGCGTCTTCGTAGGATATATTGTGATCTTCAAGAAGTACAATAAGAGAATTGTACTGGTCGAGTTTGCTGATAAGTGAAGCTTTGTCGTAGCCGCTCATCTGCTCCCTCAATACTGTGGGAGTGACATTTCTTTGTGACGGATTGAAGCTGCTTACTGAAGAGTCTTTGCCTGAGGCTTTCTCTGAGGCGACAGCTATGAATATTACAATGACTGCGACAATTATGATCATATAGATCATGATGATCTCCTTTCAGCGGATAATGCTCAGCCTACGATCTCTTTTACCTTGATCTCCTTCTCAACACGGTCGAGGTCGTTCTTTACCATGCGCTCTACAAGCTCGGAGAATGAGATCTCTCTCTTCCAGCCAAGAGTCTTTTCAGCCTTCTCAGGGTTGCCCAGGAGGATGTCTACCTCTGCGGGACGGAAGAACTTCTTGTTGACCTTGACTATAGTCTTGCCTGTAGCCTTGTCGATACCTATCTCGTCAACGCCTTCGCCCTGCCACTGAACTTCGATGCCAACGTGCCTGAATGCAGTCTCAACGAACTCACGGACAGTTCTTGTCTCGTTTGTAGCGATAACGTAGTCATCGGGCTTGTCCTGCTGGAGCATGAGCCACATAGCTCTTACATAGTCCTTGGAATGGCCCCAGTCACGCTTGGAGTCCATATTTCCCAGCTCAACAAAGTCCTGAACGCCCAGCTTGATACGTGCAACAGCGTCAGTTATCTTTCTGGTAACGAACTCGATGCCTCTTCTCTCAGACTCGTGGTTGAAGAGGATACCGGAGCAGGCAAACATACCGTAGCTCTCACGGTAGTTCTTTGTTATCCAGTGGCCGTAGAGCTTGGCAACTCCGTAGGGGCTTCTGGGGTAGAAGGGAGTTGTCTCACACTGGGGGATAGCCTGTACAAGGCCGAACATCTCAGATGTGGATGCCTGATAGAAACGGCACTCCGGCTTTACTATACGGATAGCTTCAAGCATATTTGTTACACCGATAGCGTCGATGTCTGCTGTGCCAAGGGGAGTGTCCCAGCTTGTGGCAACGAAGGACTGTGCAGCAAGGTTGTACACCTCGTCAGCCTGAGATATCTTCATTGCAGAGATAAGTGAAACAGGGTCTGTCATGTCAGCATAGATGAGATGTACCTTGTCCTTGAGGTGAGCTATGTTGCCGTAGTCAACAGTAGCCTTTCTTCTCCAGATGCCGTATACATTGTATCCCTTTTCGAGAAGGAGCTCTGCAAGATATGAGCCGTCCTGTCCTGTGATTCCTGTGATAAGTGCGTTTTTCATTTTTATTTTCTCCTTTTGAATTGATTAGCTTGGTTTATTCCCTCAGACGAGCTCATTCCTTCCATGCTCCTTGAGCTGGGCAATGACCTTCTTTACGTCCTGAGTGTTGTTCTTGGAGCATACCAGCAGGACGTCGTCTGTGTCCACGATGATGATGTCCCTTGTGCCGATAGCGGCGATAAGCCGCTTGCCTCCGCAGACTGTCGTCCTCTTGGAGTCAACTGTTATAACGTCGCCGTCGATGTAGTTCTTGTCGTCGTCGGTCTCATTGATGCGCTCAACAGCCAGCCAGCTTCCAACGTCGTCCCAGCCGAAGCTGCCGGGGATAGTGTATATATCGCTGGCCTTCTCCATGATGCCGAAGTCTATGGACTCTGAGGTGAAGGCTGTGAACTCCTTTACAAGAGTCTCCTCGAAGCTGTCTGTGCCGAAGCTCTCTCCTATGCGGAGGGCTCCCTCATATATTTCAGGCATGAACTCCTTCAGATTTGCCATTACCGAGGATATTTTCCATACGAACATACCGCTGTTCCAGAGATACTTTCCGGAGGAGAGATACTTCTTCGCTGTGGGAAGGTCAGGCTTTTCAACAAAACGCTCAACTGCGTATGCATCTCCGGACTCCTCACCGAAATTGATGTATCCGTAGCCGGTCTCAGGATATGTGGGAGTGATGCCGATAGTTACCAGGTTCTTTCCCTGCTCGGCTACTGTTACTGCCTTTTTCAGGATCTTTATATAGATGTTCTCATAGCCTATGAGGTGGTCTGAGGGGAGCACGAGCATCATTGCGTCGTCGTACTTCCTGCCAATCACTGCCGCTGCAAAGGCTATGCAGGGAGCGGTGTTCCTGGCGCAGGGCTCAGCGAGAACGTTCTCAGCAGGCACCTCCGGGAGCTGGTCTGCTACGAGCTCCTTATATGCCGCATTTGTCACTATGAATATGTCCTCCGGAGCCACAAGGGGACTCAGTCTCCTGACGGTCTTCTGTATCATGGTCTCGCCGTCGGATGTCAGGGACAGGAACTGCTTAGGCCTGGAGTTGCGGCTCTTCGGCCAGAAACGTTCACCTCTTCCGCCTGCCATTATCACTGCTGTAATTTTCATTTCTTTTCTTCCTCTTTTCCCGCACTCTTCTTGGTACCGAGCACGCTCTCTTCTGTCTCCGCATTCGTCTTTGGCGGGAACAGCATCGTCTTTAAGGTCATCATTATTATCTGTATATCCAGCCTGAGAGAGAAGTTCTCAATGTACATAAGGTCCATTTTGAGCTTGTCATAGGGGGATGTATCATAAACACCGGTGACCTGTGCATAGCCTGTGAGTCCTGCCTTGACTTTAAGGCGGAACTCAAATTCCGGCATCTGCTTTTCATATTCCTTGGCAAGCTCAGGCCGTTCCGGTCTGGGTCCCACCACGGACATATCGCCTTTCAATATATTCAATAGCTGAGGGAACTCGTCTATACGGAACTTTCTCAGCACCTTTCCCACAGGTGTGATGCGGTCGTCCTCATCAGAGGCAAGCCTTGGCCTGCCGTCCTTTTCGGCATCGACTATCATACTGCGGAACTTGTATACATAGAATTCCTTGTCGTCCAAAGTCAGTCTCTTCTGCTTGTAAAGCACCGGGCCGCCGTCGTAGAGTTTGATAGCCAGTGCGGAAATAAGCATGAATGGGGCTGCCGGCACGAGTGCCGCCAGCGAGAATACTATGTCAAAAATGCGCTTGATGAACCTCTGCTCAAAGTCCAGGCCGTAATTGCGGCAGAGCAGCAGAGGTGTGTCAAAGAGTCGTATATCATCGGCTCCTCTTATTATTATATCCGATATTTTCGGGGCAATGTACGCTCTTATTGAGCGTTCAAAGCAGAATTTCAGGTAATCGTTCCTCTGCTCAGCCGGGATGTCGCAGATTATAACGCCCTCATATTTGAGTATCTGCTCCTTTATGACATCCGGAGATTCTCTGATGCTCACCGATTCGCATATCATGTACTTGTCCACACGCTGACTCATCTTCATTACAAGTGCCGCCGCCTGGTGGCTGCCGTAGAGGATTATCAGCCGGCGGGGAGGGTATATCATAAAGAACAGCTTTCCTGTCAGCGCAGTCCAGACGGCTATGAAGCCGAAGTCAACAGCAGTCAGCAGGAGCAGCGGGACGCCGTCCATAAAATGACGTCCGATAAGGCTTACGAGGAAGTACGTCACTACATTCACACAGGCCATGGATATGAGCTGTGAAAACAGCATATCCGTCTTTTTCAGATAGCCTAACTTAAAGCCTCCGTAGGCCTTGAAGAACAGGACTATAAGAAGGCAGTAGATTCCGATGAGAGTCCAGTTTCCACGGCGGTAGTAGGGCAGCACGATAGCGCTGCTGTAGTATCTGTACCATACATATGCAAAGAATCCCGTAAGCACGGCCATCAGCACCAGTGCGGCGCCAAAGGTAATAAATCTTTTATAACGGTCTCTTCTACTGTGCATAACGTTCCTGCGGTCAGTGCCGCAGAGTCTCCTTTTTCTTGATTTATCTATATCATGGCGAGGTCCTGCAAATGCAGGCTCAAAGTCATTATATCAAATCCAAACGATTATGTCAATAGATACCGTCTTTTTTTGAGCAGCAGCGTGATGCTGGCCCTGGACACGTTGGCGCTCGTAAACTCGCTCCCTCCGTACGCACGGCCTGCTCTGCTTTCGCTTACGGCCAGCGTGACGCTGGACCCGGACACGTTGACGCTCGTAAACTCGCTCCCTCTGTACGCACGGCCTGCTCTGCTTTCGCTTACGGGAGCAATGAAAGAGGGGCACTCTCCCCACAAATAAAAAAGCCTCTGTGCAGGTTTCTATATCTGTCCGCCGTGGGCGTACAAGCGTATTCACCAAAAAAACAAATTCTCCTGACTGTAATTTTGGCTTTCTGTCAATTGATTTCCGGACACTTTTGGAATATAATGTATATTGTGATTATTTTATCAGGGAAAGTCCCGGCATTCAGCCGTGTGACCTCCGGAATATCGCTGATTATTTTTATTGAAGGAATGATATACAATGGCAGATAAAGTCGTTAAATTCGGCGGCAGCAGCCTCGCTGATGCCGACCAGTTCAGAAAGGTAGCCGCTATCATCAAGAGCGACAGCAAGAGAAAATTCGTGGTCCCCTCCGCTCCCGGAAAGCGCTTTTCTGACGATATAAAGATAACTGATATGCTCTACAAGTGCTGCGAGCTCGCAGGCAGCGGCATAGACTTCTCTGAGGACTTTCAGGTCATCAAGGACAGATACAATGGCATCATATCCGAACTCGGAATGAATATGTCCCTTGAAGAGGAGTTCTGCGAGATAGCTAAGGAGCTCAAAGCCCGCCCGGCTAAGGACTTCGCCGCCAGCAGAGGTGAGTACCTCAACGGTAAGGTCCTGGCTAATTACCTCGGTTTCAACTTCGTTGATGCTGCTGATGTCATCGTTTTCGATACCAAGGGCGTCCTTCTCCTCGACGAGACTGTGAAGGCTGTCAGAGCAAGACTCTCCGGCCTTGACAACGCTGTTATCCCCGGTTTCTACGGAAAGACCACCGAGGGCTACATCAAGACCTTCTCCAGAGGCGGCTCCGACGTTACAGGCTCTATCATCGCAAATGCCGTAAGAGCTGAGATATATGAGAACTGGACAGACGTTTCCGGTTTCCTCGTTGCAGACCCCAGAATAGTTGAAAAGCCCGATGTCATCGAGGTCATCACTTACCGTGAGCTCCGTGAGCTCGCTTACATGGGCGCCTCTGTTCTCCATGAGGACGCTATCTTCCCTGTACGCTCCGCAGGCATCCCGATAAATATCAGGAATACTAACCGCCCTGAGGATGCAGGTACTATGATAGTATCCAACGACTTCGATTTCAGCAAGGAGTCCATAAAGCACACTATCACCGGTATCGCCGGCAAGAAAGGCTTCAGCACTATCAACATCGAAAAGGCTATGATGAACAACGAGACCGGTTTCGGTCTGAAGGTGCTCCAGGTACTCTACAACAACGGCCTTTCATTTGAACATATGCCCTCCGGTATCGACACAATGAGCATCACCCTCAGCACTGAGAAGCTCTCTCCCGTCCGTGACAAGGTCCTCTCAGAGCTCCGCAAGGCTGTTGAGCCCGACCACATCGAGATAGAGGACGGCATCGCTCTTCTTGCTGTCGTAGGTCGCAGAATGAAGAACACAAGAGGTACCGTTGCCCGTATCTTCGCTTCTATGGCTCATGCCCGTATAAATGTCAAGATGATAGACCAGGGCTCCAGCGAGCTCAACGTTATCATCGGCGTCAGCGAACATGACCTCCCTGAGGCTATCAGACGCATATACGAAATGTTCATCAACTCTGAAAAGTAATTTACAGTCCCTGTACTCTGTGCAGGGACTAATGTTCATCAACTCTGAAAAGTAATTTACAGTCCCTGTACTCTGTGCAGGGACTTTTTGTTTTCCCAGGAAATTACGTTCCTCAGATAATCGGAACACTGTTGGTTTGTCAATGATATGAGACAAATTAAATCAAAAAACTTGACCTGAATTAAGGAAAGCCTTGATGTAATCAGAAGGCGACTTCCAATTAAGCGGACGCATAGGGAAATTATTGTATTTTCTGCTGTGAACAGCTAATTGCTTTTTGAAATCATCGAAGGAATAGAACTTATGAGTAGCATAGAAATACTCGTTATCCTTGCGGTGAGAACGTTCTACTTTGCCGTTATGACGAGGTGTATAAGGTTTGATAAGCTTGTGCACTATACCGAGCTGTTTTAGTTTCTTCTCAAAAGAAGTAAGTGTTGGGTTTTCTCCACTGCAAAGACGTTTTGTGAATTCAGGACCGTTATCGGTCTGAACACATTCAACATTGAATTTGAAAGCCTTGAGCATATGCTCAAGAAAGACCTTTGAACTATGTGAACTATGCTCCTCAAAAGCTTCCAGATAGCGGAAACGTGAATATTCATCTATTGCTGTATACTGATAGAACTTGTGCCCTTCGGCTTTAGCATCGCCAACTATACAGGCATCAGGAACGTATTTAACATCTATCTGAACTCGCTGTCCGGGATACTGCATCTTCTCATACGGCTTCGGAATATACTTGGGATTCGGAGGCTTCTCAGGCTGTAATTCAAGTTTACGAAGCATTCTCCATAAACTTGGTATCGAGCGTTTATAGCCTTTCTGTCTGAGTTTCACCCAGAATACGACAAGTCCCGTATGCTTGTTCCTTTTTCGCATATCCTTTATCAGCTTTATTTCTTCTTCAGTGTGTTGGTTTGGATGGCTGTGCGGACGATGTGATTGGTCTTGTAGCGACTGTAAAGTACCGTCATATCGTTCTTTCCAACGGTATATCGTTGCTCTTCCTACATTATATCGCCTTGCTGCGGCGGTGACACCTTTTTTCTCTGCATATTTAATTACGGCTTGACGGCGAGTGGTAATCTGTGTTATAGTATTCATAGCGGATCAGCTTGACCTCCTGTTGCTTTTTTTGTCGCAACTTAACTGTAACACAGGTCTATGCTGTTCCGCTACCTTTTTTTATTAATTGTCTCACATCTATTGTAATCCTACAATTACGTTCCTCAGATAATCGGAACACCCCCTTGACAAACACCGAAAAGTGTGCTATGATATGTACAATATCATTAATTCTGCGACGAGGAAGGTATC
>CACWPR010000060.1 GCA_902762855.1 Ruminococcus flavefaciens | reverse complement strand
AGGTTTTCGCCCTCATAGATATACCCGCAGACCCTGCATCTCCATCCCTGCGCGGAGGTTCCCTCCGCTTCCGTCACGGTTTCATCCTCCGCGGCTGCCTTTCCGGCACCGTCCTTCACATCGTTGGCGATCTGATCCGCCAGGTCACAGATGGCAATATAATCATCGCTGTCCGGTGAGGACATGAACGTCAGCTTATCTCCGATATATTCCGATCCGCTCAGCGAATCCGTGATTTCTCTCATAAGATCTCCGGACACAGGCTGCCAGCTTCCATTTTCGATGATGGCAAATGTACGGTTCGCCAGCGCATGATCTTCCAGGTCCAACAGGAAGGAGCGCATCGGCGTGAAGATACCGGCGTTGTAGGTGATGCTGGCAAGTACAATATGACTTACCCGGAAAGCCTCCGCCACCAGCTCGCTGACGTGGGTCCTGGAAACATCATATACGGCAACATTGGCCACCCCATCCTGGGACAGCTTTGCTGCCAGAGCGTTCGCAGCGCTCTCCGTCCCTCCGTAGATGGATCCGTACACAACCATAACGGCGCGATCTTCAGGCTCATAGCGGCTCCACAGATCGTATTTTCCGATAAACCATCCCAGGTTCTCCCGCCATACCGGTCCGTGCAGCGGGCAGATCATCTTAATGTCAATGGAGGCCGCCTTCGCCAGCACATCCTGCACCTGGGAACCGTATTTCCCGACAATATTTGTATAGTAGCGCCTTGCATCCGGGAGCCAGTCCTGCTCAAAGTTCACTTCATCTGCAAACAGATTTCCGTCTAGTGCCCCAAATGTTCCAAATGCATCTGCCGAATACAGAACACCGGTCATCATGTCAAAGGTCATCATGACTTCCGGCCAGTGAACCATCGGTGCTTCCACAAAAGTCAGGGTATGCCTGCCCAGTTCCAGCGTATCGCCCTCCTTCACGGTAATCAGCCGGTCGGAGATGTCGCAGTCAAAAAACTGGTTCAGTAATATGGCCGCAGCCGCCGTGGTTACAACCTTCGTTTCCGGATGTCTTACCAGCACCTCCGAGATGGCTGCCGAATGGTCCGGTTCCATGTGATTGACAATCAGGTAATCCAGTGTCTGGGTTCCCAGAATGGCGTCCATGTTCTCAAAATACTGGCCGGTCACGGATTTGTCAACCGTGTCCAGAAGGGCTGTTTTTTCATCAAAAATAATATAGGAATTATAGGAAATTCCCCTCGGGATCGGATATACATTCTCAAAAAGTTCCAGGCGCTTATCGCTGGCGCCGATATAGTAGGTATCGTCCGAGACTTTTCTCACGCTTCCGACACCGGCAAATTTCTTTTTCCCTTTGAACGGAACCGCCTGTTCACTCCCGGACGGCGTTTCCCCGGAAACAGCCTTTTTCAGGCACTCCTCCTTCTCAAACTGCTTTATCACCGAAAGTCCGCTGTTGACGTCGCCGGTCAACGGGTAAAGAGCCAGGCTGTAGTCACCGGACTTTATCCTGCTGTCAAATTCTTCGGCAGTAACGTCCTCTATGCCGATATAAACTCCAAGGAGCTCCTGCCAGCTCTGTGAAAGGATATGCAGGTCCCCGGAGTCGATAGTATCAGCATTTACCAGTATCTTCACCTGGTCAACAGAGCCGATGCCCAGGTCTTTTTTTGCTATATCAAGTGCTTTTTTCGCCTCAGACACATTATACACACCGAACTGTCCCTCCGATGAAAGCTCACGGTAGCTCCGTCCGCCCAGAGTCACCGCAGGAGGGATGACTCCTGATGCTGTGGTGATGTCAGAGCCGATACGCTCCTCAATAGACTCCCGGTCAAAGGCCAGGGCAAGAGCCCTTCTCAGTTCCTTGCTGCGGAAGAGCCTGTCCTCGTCGTTGAAGATAAGTCCCAGTGTCACAGAACGGCTGGATGTAACACTGTACTTGCTGTCGCTGAAGGAGCTGCTCATAGTAGTAAGGCACTCTATCTCTTCATTCTTGAAGAGATCCCGCACCTCCGACTCACTCCTCATAACAGCAAAGCTCAGGTAGGCCGGGAGCACCTGGTACTGTTCGTTTACGTTGATGTCATTACGGCGCATATAGAGGATATTGTGGACTCCGTAAGGGTCGTAGAACCACTGTCTCACATAGAACGGACCGTTGGACATGACGGACTTGTCGTCCAGGCCGTAGCAGCCCTTGGTAGAGTCGAAGAACTCCTTATTGCAGGGAGATGCAGCCGTCGAAGCCAGCATTGACGTGAACTCAGCACAGGGGTAGTCCAGGACTATCTCAAGCTGGTAGTCTCCTGACGAATATACTCCTGCCTCCTCCGGGGAAGCCTCCCCTGCCATTATGCGGCTTCCGTTCTTTATACAGGAGAAGTCCAGTGCATAGGGAGACTGCATCCTGGGGTCCAGAAGGCGCTGAAATGCGAATATATAGTCCTGTGCAGTCACAGGGAAGTACTCATCCTCGTCGATGACATCATCACCGTTCTTGTCAAAAAACCAGTAATTATCGGTCCTCAGTGTAAAATCATAGGTCAGTCCGTCCGGCGATACCGTATAACTCTGGGCATTGCAGCAGGATATAACACCATTCTTGTCAGCAGTGAGAAGTCCGCTGTAGAGGTTCTTGATGACCGTATTTGAGGCCGGGTCGTCAGCAAACTGAGGGTCCAGGCTCTTAGGATTGCTGATGAGGGCGGCATCGTACATATGGTTTGCGCCATCGCCTTTTTCCTTGTCACCGCAGGCTGATGCGGCAGAACAGGCTATAGCAAGGCACAGGATAAGGGCTGTTTTTTTCACTTGAATGTCTCCGTTCTTTCTTTTTAAACTGTCAGCTCACAGCTAATTGCTGATAGCTGTATCCAATTGCTAAAAATGTGTCCCCCTTTCGGAGAACACATTTTCAATTATCAGTTAAGCTCCACCGTTACTATGAATCCGTCAGAATTGTTGCCGGATACGGTGTATGTCTTGTTAGCAGGTACCGTGACCTCGGTATCTCCGCTCTCTGAGCCGGCTACATAGTATACACTGTATACCTTGCCGTCAACAGTGACCTCAATGGGGTCATCATAGCTGTGAGTCTTTACCTCGGAGATGTACTCCTCCAGGCAAAGGCCGTTCTGCTTTATGTACACTGCATGGGGAACTCCCACATAGCGGTAAGTCTGTGTACGTGCGGACTCCCCTGTTGTGCCGTCCTTGCCGTCAGGGAATCTTACGATGAAACCGTACTCGGCAGCGTGTTCGTCGAACCATGCGTAGTCGCCGGTAGGTGTATAGTAGCCGGAGCTTGTACCGTCCTTAGGGAAGATGCCCAGGTCAAAGCTCCTGCCGGTGTGGTAGTCGCTGTAGCCGCCCTGGAAGCGGGACTGGCCGTTGTTGTATCTGTCGTTCTGCTCCTCAAGTGTACGGTATCCGCCGATGACCCAGAGGTAATCGCAGCCTGTCTCACTGTAGAAGGCCTCCATAAGGCTGTTGAGCTGGTCGATGACCTGTGAATCCAGCTTTATGACGTAGTCGCTTACGTTGTAGTAGTCCTTTGCGATGTGGTCATAGAGCGTGAGAAGTTCAGAGTCCTCGGACTCAAAGCTGTACTCATGGAGCTCATTTACCAGGATAAGGTCTCCACGGTGGATGTCTCTTGCAGAGTGCATCTCAGTGGTGAACTGAGGCACTGTAGTAGTCTCTGTATCAGTAGAGCCGATGATAGCTCTTGTTTCTCCGCTGGTGCGGAGGTCGTCAACAATAGTGTTCTTTGTAAGATTCTCGCTGTTTGTGGTCTGCTGGGAGGTATCCGAGGACTTCTTGTCATCCTTGGAACAGCTCATAATGCAGGTAGTTATAATAACAATAAGGACAATAAGTACCAGTACCGCTGCCACCAGCCGGTCATATCTGACACGATAGCTGCGCGAGACCTGCTGTCTGCGGCGGCTTCTACGCTTATCTCCGTTATTCATATATTGAATTCGCTCCTTAAAAGTAAGACGCAGTTTAAGCTCTTAACTATAAAATATTTTATATCATTTGCTTTATATTATACCACATTGTTTCTGAATTGTAAAGACTTTTTTTATATTTTTGCCGAAAATTTGCAGGATAATTTATAGTTTTATTATGCTCATCGTCCAGTGTGCACAAAAAAATGTGAACTGGTTGTTAATACTGCACAAAGATATATCAGTCGTCGTGAGTTCTGCGCCTTCGGTATTCAGAGGGTGTGCAGCCCTTATGCTGCTTGAACTGCCTCATAAAATAGGAATCGCTGTCGTACCCGCACTGCTCTGCCACCTCGCTGACGGACATATCTGTATTCTTCAGGAGCTCCGCCGCATAGAGCAGACGGCTCTCAATGACGTCCTGGCGGCAGGTCACCCCGAAAGCCTTCAGATAAAGTCTGTGGAAGTATGTCCTGCTGACTCCCATGTCACTGCACATTTCCTCCACTGACCACGGGTTCATGGGGTCGTCGTAAATAGCCTCACGAAGGGCCCGGAGTTCTTCATATCGTGGGAGCTCATTCTCCTCCGGCACTGGCTCTGCACCGTCGCAGACAGCTATGAATACCAGTCTCATGGCAAGCTCTGCGAACTCTCTTCTGTTGCGTCCCCCGTTGACCATCTGGGACCGCATCGCTCTCAGCAGGTCCGCAACTGTGACGCTGTCCTTCATATGGACAGGTCTGTCGATAGGCAGTCCCATTGCAGTCATATACTGCCGGTCCGCTGCGGAAGTCCTGAAGCTGACCATGTCATACCGCAGTCCCTGTTCACCGGCAGGTCTTATACTCTGTCGGTATCCGCTGGTGAATATGACTGCTGACGGGCCGTCTATACGGACTTCACCTTCAGCAGTGGTGAAAATGGCCGGAGTACGTATGAAGAACAGCGACGGCTCTGTACCGCTGCTGCCCTCTACAGGCCTTTTCTGGCGGCAGTTGAGCCTTATCCGGTCAACCTTCATCGGTCTCCCTCCTTCTTTTATAATATATAATAAAGCAAAAGCGCCGGAGTCTCCGGCGCTGGCTCGTATCTTATCCGACGTTATTCAGCCCTGTGCGGCAGCGTAGGCCGGAATCCTGTGCTTATGAATTGAGATATGACCTGACAAGGACCTGTAAGAGCTCGTCACGGTCTATATGGCGGATGAGGCTCCTTGCGTTATTGTAGGTAGTTATGTAGGTCGGGTCCTCCGACAGGATATAGCCGACTATCTGATTGATAGGGTTATAGCCCTTCTGTGTCAGAGCGTCATAGATGATAGTAAGGTTCTTTTTGAGTTCAGCCTCCTTATCCTCGTTGACTGAGAAGGTCATAGTTTTGTCGAACATAGTGGATCAAGCCTCCTGACGTTAGTAGTGGCCGGCCTGTGCCGGAAAGCGGACACATCCCGCTGAGAATATTATACACCAAATCCGGGCATAATGCAAGGGAACAGCCTGTTTTTTTACGAATGTGACTGTATTTGACTGTTGATTTTATCTATATTGCACAATAGCACGGAGAATATATGTAAAGTGCAGGAAGGTCTCAGAAGGCCTTCCTGTGGGGATGTCAGCCGCAGCAGCCTGTTCTCTTCACGAAGGAGTTGCAGTCTGTACATTCAGGGACAGTAGGATTCTCCTCGTGAGTGCCCACTGAAATGGAATCCAGTGAGCAGTAGTTCTCTGTCACCATATTGTGTCTGCACTGGGAAACGGTACATTTGATGTTTTCGTTTTTCTTCTGGTCGTTCATGGTCATTCTCCTTTTGAGTTGGTCCCGGCAGAAGCAGTCCGCCGGTCTTAGGGCTTTCGCCTGACCATATTATGCCCGTTCTGCGCCGGGATATTCATTTTCCGCCGCCTGACGCTTTTTCATCTTCATCCAGCATACAAAGCCGTAAATATCACTGACCAGGAACATCACAAAGCATATCAGCACCGACACATAGGAAACGTCCTCCGTTGACGCCATTGCCCACAGCACAATGAGCACGATGTCGTTCATGGCATAGACAAGGGAGAAAAATGCGCTCCGGCGCATGGTGAGGTAGACCGCAGCAAAGCTGGTAGTTACTGAAACAGTGCTTGGCAGAAGATTTGCCGTATGGAAAAAGCGCAGTATATAAAAGAATATCAGAGTCACCCCAGCCGTGAGCAGGCACATAAAGACTGTCTCCGCAGTGCTGAGAGAGTTCACCCTGACCTCCGCTCTGCCCTCCTTAAAAGGGTTCCGGAGCCATGTTATGAAAGAGAAAAGCGCCATTGGACCGGTCATTCCCAGATAAGTCATCATCTCCCCGTAATAGGAAAAGGTCCAGGAGATATAGCCGTAAAACAGGGCAAAGAATATCATCATGAGCTGTCCGGCAGGATGTCCCTTTGCGTTGATGATTATGGACGTCACTCCGATAAGCGAGGCTATCACTGCAAGGACGCTCCCTCCTCTGAAAACCGCCGCTGAAAGGACTATCATAAAGGCTGATATTCCCCAGAGCACTGCGTCTGTCCTGGAAAAGTACCTGAAAAATTTTGACATTTATATCACTCCAAAAGAAAAGCATTTGTCAGCACATCTTCAAAGACCTAACGATGTACGACAAATGCTGTTGAATGCATTTTCACCAGGTGGCGATGTTTCTATTTTACCACAGGTCCGCCGGAATGTCAAGTCTGAACTTAAACCGTCAGGAGCCGTGCTGAGGGGCGCCGTAAGGCGCCTGATGTTCTCTTTTCTTTCCTTTACTTTTATTTCTTTTTCTTTACTTTCCTTTAGGGAGTTTTTCCGGGAATAATCCGGGAATAACCATAGTTTTTCCTGGAATAACCACAGTTTTTCCTGGAGAAATCCCAGTTTATCGCCGGCTATAGGTTTTATCAATAACTGATGCACTTGAAAAACGGGACAAACTATGTTATACTTAGTATATAAATATGAATACTCAACTTTCTAAAGGAGATGAATTCCCATGAAAATTTCCACAAAAGTCGAGTGCGGCATCATTGCCCTCATCGACATCGCCTTGAATTCCTCTGAGGGCAATGTCGTTAAGGTCGCCGCTATCTCTCAGCGCCACAATATTTCCGCTAAGTACCTGGAACAGATACTCCCTCTGCTCCGTCAGACACAGCTAATCCGCAGTGTCAAGGGCGCAAGCGGCGGTTACGTCCTCTCCCGTCCTGCTGAGGAAATGACCCTGCGTGACATAGTTGACTCCCTCGACAACACTATCCTGACTAACAATTCCTTCGACGAAAAGCTGGACTCCTCTGTGACCTCCGCTATCTCGCAGGTGCTCTGGGACCCGGTGGAGGTTTACATGAAGCAGCTCTCCGACAGCGTCACGCTGAAAGACCTCACAAGGAAATATTCCGAATTAAAGGGACATTCTGACGAGGAGCTCATGTACTATATATAGACCCGCACTTGTATGCGGCACCCCTGCCTTGAAGGCTCTGCCCATTTTGTGACTCTCCAGTCTCCGACAGAACTACTCTTTTTTACGAGGTGTTTTTATGTTGAATTATACCGGACTCTTCGGCATTGAGCGTGAGACTCTCCGTGTGGACTCCCTCCGCCGGCTCGCACAGTCCCCTCACCCATTCGGTGATGACCCGCATATCACAAGAGATTTCTGCGAAAATCAGGTGGAGATAGTCACTCCCGTATGTACCGGCATCGACCAGGCTGTGGAGTCCCTCAAAGAGCTGGACGCCCATACAAGGCAGGTCCTCAGCTCTATGGGCGAGGAAATATGGCTCTACAGCAACCCTCCCCATTTCAGCTCCGAGGACGACATCCCTATCGCACAGTTTTCCGGAGCTCAGTCCTCCAAGCGCAGCTACAGGGAGGTCCTGCAGCGAAAGTACGGCAAAAGGCTCATGCTTTTTTCCGGCATTCATTTCAACTTCTCCTTCTCAGATGAAACGCTCCGGCTGCTCGGTGCTGACTCTCAGGAGAAAAAGGACTCTCTCTACCTCCGGCTCTACAAAAAGCTCATGACACATAGCTGGCTGCTTGTACTGCTCACTGCGGCAAGTCCCTGGTACGACCGCTCTCTTGACAAAGACGGAGAAAGTGGTATTATTAAAAGCAGCTTCTCTTCCATTCGCAGCAGCAGCCGTGGTTACTGGAACCAGTTCGTCCCGGTGCTGGAACACAGCGATATACAGGGGTTCTGCCGGAGCATCCGCAGCTACGCCGATAAGGGGATGCTCTATTCTTCAAGCGAGCTCTACCTGCCTGTACGGCTGAAGCCAAGGGGTGTCAACTCCCTTGAAGGCCTTGAAAACTCCGGAGTTGACCACATCGAGCTGAGGATGTTCGACCTTAATCCTCTGCACCCTCTGGGCATCGACCCTACAGACCTGAAATTCGCTTATCTGCTCAGTCTGTGGCTCCTTGACCTGCCGGACATACCCTTCGGTCCTGAGGAACAGCTCAGAGCCGTCAGAGGCCACCAGACTGCCGCTCTCCTCAATGTACCGGAAGAGTATCTCTCCAGAGCTGATGAGATACTGACGGCTATGGAGAGCCGTTTCTCCAACGACCAGACAGCCCTCGGCATTATCTCCTGCGAGCGTGAAAAGCTCTCAGGACGCAGGCCTTCTCTGCTCCTCGACATCAATGATATTTTTTAACAGGCGGTGATACTATGTGCGAACTCCTCGGCTTTTCTTCGGCGGAGCCGACCGACATCTCAGAGGTCCTGAGAAAATTCTTCTCACACAGCATTAAGCATCCCCACGGCTGGGGGCTTATGTTTGAAAACGGCAGCCGGCAGGTCATCCGTGACCCTTCTGCTGCCTGTGAAAGCCCTCTGCTGGAGCCTGTCCTCCGGGACCTTCCTCCGCAGACTGCCGCTCTCGCACATATCCGCTTCGCCACTGTCGGCTCTATAAAAGAGGAAAACTGCCACCCCTTCACTGCCCGTGACCGCTCCGGCCGTGAGTGGACCCTCATCCACAACGGGACTATCTTCAACGGCCGTTTCACCCACCGTTACTCCTCAGTACAGTCCGGAGATACCGACTCCGAAAGGTTCTTTCTGCACCTCATGGATGCCGTCAACAGACAGCTCCTTAACGGTATCCCCACAGATGAAGAGAGGTTCCGACTCATCAGCAGGGTCATCGCTGACAACGCTCCCAGAAACAAGCTGAATCTCATGATATACGACGGCAGCCTGCTGTATGTCCACAAGAACCTGAAAAATACCCTCAGCTACAAAAAAATACCCGGCGGACTTCTCTTCGCCACCGTCCCTCTTGATGACGGTCAGTGGGAGGACTTTCCGCTTGCACAGGTATATGCCTTCCGGAATGGACGTGAGGTCATGAAGGCAGAGCCGCACAGCGGTATCTTCGTTCCTGCACTGGACCACATCACAACTGCGGACGCTATGTATATTTAAGGAGGTCAGATAATGAGCTACGATTTCTACGGCAGTGACAACTGTTCAGTTTCACCTGTAAACAGCGATTTCAAAGGTATCGAGTCCCCGAAGGACCTTTATGACGCCCTCCTGGGCATCTGGTGCAGGTACTCCTGCGCTCCCCGTCTCCGGGACAAATGGTCCCCGGATAACCCCACTCTCGGACAATGCTCGATAACCGCATTCCTGGTACAGGAAATCTTCGGCGGAAAGGTCCTGGGAGTCCTTCGCCCCGGCGGTAATTATCACTGTTTCAACCAGGTGGGGACTGCCATTTTCGACCTTACCAGCGAACAGTTCGGTAATGAGGTCCTGGACTACTCCAACGCTCCGGAACAGCTCCGGGAAGTCCATTTCGCCGGAAGCGAAAAGCTCCGGAGGTACACCTACCTCCGGGACAGACTGCTTGACAGATAAGTACGGGAGACCCTATGGTCTCCTTTTTTACGCTTCCCGGCATTATACACTGAGGTTTTTTATTATACATAGTGCAAATTATTACAAAATTAATACAAATTACTACGAATCCGTATAATCATACCCGAAACGGTTGACTTTTCCGGGTTTTCCTGATAAAATAGATATGATGCCTATTTTGTGCATTAATCTATGACGATAAGGAGGAGCTGCTTTGGGAGAACGAATCTTTTGCTATAAGTGCATGGAAAAGTATGAGTCAGGCCTGAGTGTCTGCCCACACTGCGGCTATGATAACAGCAAGCCCCATGACCCTATGTACATCGCCCCGGGTACCGTACTCCACGACAGATACCTCGTTGGTATTCTTCTTGAATATAACGGCGAAGGCGCTACTTACGCAGGCCACGATATTTCTACAGGCTGCAAGGTCAGCATAAGAGAATATATGCCCATAAACCTCTGCACCCGTGTAAAGAACAAGGCCACTATCAGCGTCAATTACAACGACCTCGCAAAGTACAAGGCCTTCATGGCCGAATACACTGAGCTGAACAAGTCTCTGGCACGTATGAGGAACGATTCAAATATCAACCCTGTGCTGGATATGTTCGCTGAAAATAATACTACCTATACCGTCTTTGAACACATCGACGGTGTGAAAATGCTGGACTACCTCAAGGACAATGCCGGTGAGCTGAGCTGGGAACAGGTCTCTAAACTCTTCCCCCCTCTCTTCACTACTATCGGCAGGCTCCATAATGCAGGTATCATCCACCGTGCTATAAGCCCCGATACCGTCTATATCACTGCCAAGGGCGAGCTCAGGCTCTCCGGTTTCTGCGTTTCCGCTGTAAGGACTGCCAATGCCGGCCTTGAATATGAGCTCTTCAAGGGCTACGCCGCTCCGGAGCAGTACTCCGCAAGCAGCAGCAGCCGTCAGGGGTCCTGGACCGACGTCTACGGTGTCTGTGCCCTCATCTACAGAGCTCTCACAGGCTGTATGCCCGATGACTCTCTCAACCGTCTGAAGCACGACGAGCTCCATGAGCCCGCTATGCTGAATTCACGCATACCTGCCCATGTCTCAAGAGTGATCATGGACGGTATGAACCTCTCCGGCAGAGACCGTATCCAGACTATAACCGAGCTGGTAACAAGACTCTTTGAACAGCCTGCCCCTGTACGCAGTACAGCTCCCCAGAGAAATGACTACGAGGAACCGTCTACAAGACGTGCTTCCTCCGGGTACAGCCAGCAGCCAGCATATCAGCAGCAGCCGGTACAGCAGGTACGTCAGCCGGCATATACCGCACCTCCTCCGGCATACCCCCAGCGGCAGAACGACGATTATGACGACTACCGCTATGAAAAAGTCAATAATGTGGACAGGATAAAGGTACCGATAATCATTGGCATACTCCTCCTGGCTATCCTCATGATAATCGCTGTGGTAATATTCCACATCCTCGGTGTGGGCGGAGGCTCTGAGGACTCCAATGTCCGCTCTTCAAGGACTTCCACTACCAGCGATAACGTTGTAAGCGGCACTACAGACCCCTCTGAGGAGGCCACAGGTCCCAAGGACACTGAGGTCCCCAACTTCAAGGGTAAGTTCTATGAGAACATCAAGGAAAAATGGTCCGACTATCTCGTCCTCGACCCGACCTATGAGTACAATGACCAGTATGACAGCGACATGATATTCGAGCAGAGCATCGAGGCCGGTACCATGGTCTCTACCGGCACCGTAGTCAAGGTAAAGGTCAGCAAGGGCAGGGAGTCAGCTACTATCCCCGATTTCAACGGCTGCACTGTTTCTCAGTACAAGAGCCGTCTTGAAGCCGCCGGTATCTCTGACTTCAACTACCAGTTCCTCCCCTCCAACTCATATTACGGTACCCCTAACACCGTTATCGAGCTCCAGGTGGACGGAAAGGTCGTTACTCCCGGTACCTTCTTCAGCAACAAGGAAGGCAAAAAGCTCACTATCTACTACGTACCTGAGGCTTCCGAGCAGCAGACTACACAGAGCCAGTGGACTGAGACAACTACAGCTTCTCCTACAGAAGATGTAACACAGGCTCCTACTGATGCCCCCACTGAGCCTACTACACAGTATGTTGAGCCTACCACACAGTACGTTGAACCGACTACTGTATACATCGAGCCTGACCCGCCGGTGGTTGATAACCCTGACCCGACAAATGAATACGGCTACCCGACATGGTAACTTCAAGGGACGCTTCGAGCGTCCCTTTTTTTGCAATTTTTTCAAATAATATTATTTCTTTCTCAGCACACAATATCTCTGCGGAGTCATCCGCACTTTATGCAAAGGAAAACAATAATGCTTATGAACAGAATAGCTCCCGCAGCAGCAGTCCTTACCGCCGCTCTGGTGCCATGCTCCGCTGTATATGCGGCAGATACCACCAAAATAGGCTACGGACAGGGTACAGCAGTGGACCAGTTCAACCGTCCCTGCGATGCTGCGGCATTCAACAGCCGATACGGCGACCTTGATGCCTTCGCCCTGTCGCAGGATGATAAGCGTATTATCATTACCTTTGACCAGGGCTACGAAAACGGCTATACCGCTAAGATCCTCGATACCCTGAAGGAAAAGGACGTCAGTGCGATCTTCTTTCTCACGGGCGATTACGCTAAAAAAGAACCAGACCTCGTCAGACGTATGATAGCTGAGGGCCACACCCTCGGCAACCACGGCATGACCCACGCAAGTCTGCCTTCGCTCTCTGATGCTGAGGCTGAAAAGGAGATAATGTCCCTCCACGACTACGTTATGAACAACTATGGTATACAGATGCAGTACTTCCGGCCTCCCTGCGGAGAGTACTCGGAAAAGGCTCTGGAGACCGTACGGGACCTTGGCTACAAGACCGTGTTCTGGAGTTTTGCTTACGTTGACTGGAAAACCGACGCTCAGCCGGAGCCCTCCCAGGCTCTTGAAAAGCTCACGGAGTCCGCTCACGGCGGAGAGATACTCCTGCTTCACTCAGTTTCCTCCACAAATGCAGAGATACTTGGGCAGCTAATTGACGCACTCAGAGCAAAAGGATATACGGTATGACCTTTCAGGGGACTCTCAGACGAGAGTCTCCTGATTTTTGTAAATGTCACTATAAAGATTTGTTATTAAATGCTAACATTTTTGCAGTTATACAAATCCTTTCTTTTATGGCATGATTTACTTGACAAATGTCTGTTAAAGTGATAACATATGAATAGACATTCATATGTTATTCCAAAATGAATGTCCTGCATGATAATTTTGGAGGGATATTTATGTACTTACAGCTTGATAATATCAAAAAATCTTTCGGAGAGGGCGAAAATCGCAACGAAGTCCTCAAAGGCATCACCTGCGGTGTGGAAAAAGGCCATATCTGCGTCCTTCTCGGACCCTCCGGTTCGGGAAAGTCCACCCTGCTGAACATCATCGGCGGCATAGACTCCGCCGACAGCGGCTCAGTCATCATCGGCGGCGAGAAAATTGAGGCATTCACAGAAAAACAGCTCTCACTCTACCGCAGAAAACACCTTGGCTACGTTTTCCAGTCCTACAACCTCATCCCCAACCTTACAGTTAAGGAGAACATCGAGGTGGGTGCTTACCTCAGCGACTCCCCGCTCCCTATCGACGACCTTATCGAGACCCTGGGACTGACTAAACACAAGAACAAAATACCGTCCCAGCTCTCAGGCGGTCAGCAGCAGCGTACCGCTATCGGCAGAGCTATCATCAAAAACCCAGACATCCTCCTCTGCGACGAGCCTACCGGCGCTCTGGACTACAAGACCTCAAAGGAGATACTAAAACTCATCGAGGAGGTAAACCAGAAGTTCGGGAACACTATCATCATAGTCACCCACAACGACGCTATAAAGCTCATGGCAGACCAGGTCATCAAGTTCCGTGACGGAAATATCAGAAAGAATGAGTTCAACAAGGTCAAGACTCCTGCCGCTGAGCTGGACTGGTAAGGAGGGAAAGCTATGAAAAATCCACTCCTCAGACGTATTCCAAGAGAGCTCCGGGACGACATCGGAAAATACATCGCCCTGTTTCTCTTCCTTACCCTTACTATCGGCTTTGTTTCGGGATTTCTCGTTGCCGATAACTCCATGAAGGCCGCCTACGACGACAGCTTTGAAAAGTATTCTATCGAAAACGGCCACTTCATCCTTGAAAATGAAGCCGCTCCGGAGCTCGTCTCCTATCTCGAAGAGGGCCACGATATTACGGTATATCCCCTTTTCCGCAAGAACAAGGAAAATGCTGACGGCCATACAATAAGATTCTACTCCCCACGCTCTGATGTTGACCGAATCGACATCATGGACGGCTATATGATAGAAAACAGCGGAGACATCGTCCTCGACCGACTCTATGCAGAGAACAACGGCATCAGCATCGGTGACTCTTTCTCCGCAGGCGGAATGGACTTCAATGTTACCGGAGTTGCCGCTTTCTCGGACTACAGCGCACTCTTCAAGAACAACACCGATATGATGTTCGACGCTAACAAGTTCACCGTCGCTGTTGTCTCTGAGGAGGACTTCACCGCTCTGGGTGAGTCCGGCCTGGAATACGAGTACGCCTGGCTCAACAACGACTCCTCCCTTGATGACGACCAGCAGAAAGACATGGCTGACGATATGATGAAGGACCTGGCCGTTGCTGCACCTGAGTACGGAAACACCCTCACAGACTTCGTTTCCCGTCAGGACAATCAGGCTATCCAGTTCACCGGAAATGATATGGGCGGCGATGCTGTTATGATGCATACACTGCTCTACATCGTTATGGTGGTACTCGCCTTCGCCTTCGCTGTCACTATCAAAAGTACTATCGAACAGGAAGCTACGGTCATCGGTACCCTCAGAGCCTCCGGCTATACCAAGGGAGAGCTCATCGGACACTACCTTGCACTGCCTGCCCTCATTACTGCCGCAGGTGCGGTTGTGGGCAATATCATCGGATATACCGGTATGAAGTTCTTCGTGGCTGATATGTACTACCACAGCTACTCGCTCCCTACCTACAAGACACTCTGGAATGCCAAGGCCTTTGTCAGCACTACCGTTATACCTATCATCATTATTCTCGTCATTGACTTTCTTATCATTGCAAGGTCACTTTCACTGACTCCTTTACAGTTCATCCGCAGAGACCTCAGCAGAAGCAAGAGAAAGAGAGCCGTCAGGCTCCCGGACTGGAAGTTCCTCTCACGTTTCCGAACCAGAGTCATACTCCAGAACATTCCTGCTTATTTTACTCTGTTTTTCGGCATTTTCTTTGCGAGCGTACTGCTCATGTTCGGCATGATGTTCTCACCTCTGCTCACACACTTCAAGGAACAGGTGGTGGACTCCAAATTCTCCGAGTACCAGTACGTGCTGAAAGCTCCTGTTCCTACTGCAACTGAAGGCGCTGAGGCTTACTGTGTGACATCTCTTGAAAATGACAACGACGAGGAGATAACCATTTATGGCATTCAAAAGGGCTCTGCTTACCTTAAAGACGCTGACTTCGCTCCCGGAAAAGTCTACCTCTCCGATGGGTATATGGAAAAGTACGGCGTAAAGACAGATGATACCCTGACCCTTCACGACAAATACTCCGGCAAGGAGTACGACTTCGAGGTATATGACAAGTATGACTATCCTCCGACTCTGTGCGTATTCATGAACATCGACGACTTTCGCAGTCTCTTTGGCATGGAGAGCCAGGAGTTCAGCGGATACTTCTCAAACGAAAAACTCACAGATGTTGATGAAACACTCATCGCATCCGTCATTACCGAGCATGACCTAACTGTTATGGCTGACCAGCTTGAGGACTCAATGGGCCGTATCTTCCCTATGTTCGGAGGTTTTGCAGTTCTTATCTACATATTGATGATATATCTGCTCTCAAAGCTCATCGTCGAGAAGAACTCTTCCTCAATTTCCATGATAAAAATTCTCGGTTACTCCGACAAAGAGGCCTCAAAACTCTATAACA
>CACWPR010000059.1 GCA_902762855.1 Ruminococcus flavefaciens | reverse complement strand
TCAGCCAGCCAGCGGTATCGAATTGCCGTCAGCATCGTAGAATACGATATTGTCTATGTACAGATTTGACTTGTTCTCGCTGCCCCAGCGCATTACCAGGAAATTTGCGTCCTCCATGGTGTCGTCCCAGCACTGTCCTCCGTCAGCAAGCAGGAACTTGAACTCCTGATGCAGCGGGCCGGAGTATTCAAACACGTACTCACCGCCCTCAAAATCGGAGAATCCGTACCACTTGCCGTTGCCCTCGCTGTCCAGCTTTGCGGTAACAGTTCCGCCGCCTCCGCAGATAGTTCCGGGAACTTTCAGCAGTTCGCCGTTCTCGTCAGTGTACTCCTGAGCTGTAGCGTCAGCGTAGAGGTCAAACTCGATGCTGCGGACCTTGGAGAGGTTCTCCAGACCGATAAGAGGCACAACATTTATGCTGATCTTCTGGACCTTTCCGTCCAGAGGAGTGGAGAAGTCGTCAGTGAATTTCAGCATCTTGTTGCCGGCGAGCTCCTCAACGGAGAGTTCTCCGACAGCGCAGAACTCGTCGTCATTGATAACAGACGCAAATGAACAGTCCCCGTCATCAAATGTGACAGTGTTGGGGTCTGATGCCTCAGCAGGAACGGGAGGTTCGAGCTCCTCGGTAGTCTCCTCAGTTATCTCAACAGTTTCCGGCTCGGTAGTAGTGTCAGCAGCAGTTGTCTCCTCGGACTGAACAGAAGCAGCCTCCGAAGCAGACTCCGAAGAGCTGTCCTTGCTGCCGCATGAGCAGCATCCGGCTGCCATGGCAAGCGCCATGAGTCCGGCTAAAATACGTTTTTCCATTTTTCTCATCCCTCTTAAAACAAATGCCCCCTGAGCACAGAGGGCATTCATATTATTCATCAAGTTTCAGACTTTATCAGTCATTCTTCTTTCTTGAAACGTAAGCAGCAGCGCCTGCAACAGCAACAGCAGCAACTACAACACCGACACCGGCATCACCTGTAGCAGCAGCAGCCTGAGCAGCAGCAGTTGTTGTACCAGCAGCAGCGGCAGCAGCCTTAGTAGTTGTTGTACCACCGGCAGCAGCAGCAGTTGTTGTTGTGGTTGTTGTACCAGCAGCAGCAGCGGGAGCTGTTGTTGTGGTTGTTGTTGTATCCTCAGCATCAGCGTTCTCAAAGAGTCCGTCAACTGTGAATGTTACAACTATCTTATCTTCAACAGCAAAGTTACCGTCAAGGTCAACGTTACCCTGGAATCTGTTGTTGAGGTTGAGTCTCATGTTGGAACCGCCGTCATCTGTACGGAGAGAACCCTCAGAGAAAGTATAGGACTGAGCAACACCGTCAACAGTTACAGAATCAATAGCGAACTTGATTACGCCGTCTGTGATTCCATCGCTATTTTCGTTTGCAGCATAGTCATAAATGTTAACATCAGTATCAATGAAGAGGATGATATCCTCATTGTTTGTCTCTGTAGCCTGGCTTACTGCCCACTCGATTGAGTATGTACCGTTCTTATCAACAGTAACAGTGTGACCGTCTCCCCAATCATTTTCTGTACCGAACTGACCTCTGAGAGCGAACTTGTAGCTGTCCTTCTTCTCAGCGCTTGCAGAGAGGTTCATAGCTGCAAAAGCAGAAACAGAGATGGCAGATGCAGCCATAGCTGCGAGAATCTTATTCATCTTCATATCAAAAACTCCTTACTTAAAAGTGCGGAGACGGAATATAGACCGCCGCACTATATATATATTATATCACCATTTTATCACAAAAATTAATCAATGTAAAGTAGCAAATTACACAAACTTCGTATCCGCCAACTATGCATACCTCACACATTTGCCTATTTCAGGGGCATTCTGACCATTTATTGCTATTTTTTACCACCAATATAAGAGTTAGTAAACACAAATCACTTTTTCTCACGATTGCTGTAAATTATCTCAACTGTGTCCCTCATCATGTCAAATGGACGCACCTTCGGAGATATTTTCACTGACACATAAGACTTTCCGGCGCCATTGAAGGTTATCCTGCCCTTGTATGCCGCAGAAAGGCCGGCTATCTGCCCGGTAGAAAGGTACTCGGTGTAGAAGTACATTGCTCCGTTCTTCTGAGATATTTCCGTTATGCCTATTCTTGCCGCCTTGTTCCTCAGCAGCGAAACGTCTATTAGTCCCACCACAGACTTAGGAGGCTCTCCGTAGCGGTCTATGAGCTCGTCGATAAGGTCTGTCTTGTCCGAGTCCTCGCTGACAGTCATTATCTTCCGGTATATGTCGATACGCTGATTCAGGCTTGAAATGTACTTTTCCGGGATGTGAGCGTCTATCTGGATGTCCACCAGACACTCCGGTATCTTCTCCGGCTGCTCACCCTTTTCCTCCGCTATAGCCTCGGAAAGGAGCTGCAAATACATATCGTATCCCACAGCCTCCATATGACCGTGCTGACGTCCGCCCAGTATGCTTCCGGCACCTCTTATCTCAAGGTCACGGAGGGCAATGCGGAATCCGCTGCCGAACTGTGTGAACTCCTTCATGGCATTCAGGCGCTTTGTGGCTATCTCAGTGAGGACCTTGTCACGCTTGTAGGTGAAGAAAGCATAGCCTCTGCGGTTTGAGCGTCCAACTCTTCCCCTGAGCTGATAGAGCTGGGAAAGTCCGAAACGGTCTGCATCTTCTATTATAAGTGTATTGACATTAGGAACGTCAACTCCGGTCTCAATGATAGTCGTGCATACCAGTATATCTATCTCATGCTCCACAAGCTGTTCCCAGATGTCAGACATCTCGTCCTCACTCATCTGGCCGTGTGCATAGGCTATCCGGGCATCCGGCAGGAATTCCTGTAATTTAGCAGCGCAGGCCTGGATAGTCTCCACCCTGTTATGGATGTAGTAGACCTGCCCTCCTCTGCGGAGCTCCCGGACTATGGCCTGGATCAGCGTGCCGGCATTGTACTCTATGACATAGGTCTGGACCGGGTATCTGTCCTGGGGAGGTTCTTCAATGACCGACATATCCCTGATACCGCTCATAGCCATGTTAAGGGTACGTGGGATAGGTGTTGCAGAGAGCATAAGGACGTCAACTCCGGTAAAGTTCTCCTTGAACTTCTCCTTGTGAGCCACTCCGAATCGCTGTTCCTCGTCGATAATGGCAAGTCCCAGGTCCTTGAACACCACGGACTTCTGGATTATCTTATGGGTGCCGATAAGCAGGTCGATGCGGCCCTGTTTCAGCTTTTTGATTATCTCCTCCTGCTGTTTTGGTGAACGGTACCTGCTGAGGAGCTCGATATTCACCGGGAAGTGCTCGAATCTGCGGACAGCGGTCTGGTAATGCTGATAGGCCAGCACCGTTGTGGGTGCGAGTATAGCGCACTGCTTTCCTGCCAGCACGCACTTCATGGCAGCTCTCAGAGCTACCTCAGTCTTGCCGAATCCCACATCTCCGCAGAGGAGCCTTTCCATAGGCCTTGGCCGTTCCATATCGGCTTTTATCTCAGCTATCGAGGTGAGCTGGTCATCGGTCTCCACATAGGGGAAACGTTCCTCGAAGTCACGCTGTATCTCGTCATCCGGAAAGAATGCGAACCCTACGCTCTTTTCACGTTTTGCGTAGAGGGCTATGAGTTCGTGAGCCATATCCTTTACTGCCCTCTTGACATTGCTCCGGGTCCTCTGCCACTCGTTTGAGCTGAGCTTATTCAGCTTAACGCCGCTGTCGTCACGGGGACCGATGTACTTCGACACCATATCGAGCTGTGTGACCGGTATATAGAGCTTATCCGTACCGGCATACTGAATGGTTATATAGTCCTTGGTAACTCCGTCCATTTCCAGCTTGCGAATGCCGATGAACCGGCCTATGCCGTGGCCGGAGTGTACAACGAGGTCGCCCTCTGAAATGTCTGCAAGGGAGCGTATCTCCTCGGCTTTGTTCTTCTTTTTCCTGCGCTTTTTCCGGGACGAGTCCATGGCTCTGCCCTGAGTTATGAGAACCGTCTTGTTTTCGGGGTACTCAAATCCACCGGCAAAGCTGCCTGACATGAGCTGCACTCTGCCCGGCGCCGGCTCTATATCATCGCTCACAAGGTCGCATGGGATGCCTTCATCCGCAAGGTCCTGCTGTATAATAGGCAGGGTCTTTTCGCTTCCGGCCGCAAGGACTATCCTGCATCTTCTCTGCCGGTATTCCGCAAGGTCCTCAATGAGCTGTTTCATATCGCCGCTCCACGGGGCAGTCTGCATAGCCTCAAAGCTGACAAGCCTGTGGAAATCTATCCGCTCGCCGCCCTGCATAAAGCTGCTCATATACAGGCAGACCTTCTTTGATGCTATATTCTGTACCTCCGGCAGCTCAAGAACATGACCGTCAAGGCCCTTGCAGAGCTGGCCGTCCTCCATGAGTATCTTCACATCCTCATTGTAACGTGAAGTCACTCCGGCTGCGGACTCCATAACATCTGAATAATCGCTGAAAAGCACCACTCCGTCAATGTAGTCGAAGATAGTTGACGGCTCGCCGTATATGAGTGGATAGTACTTCACTCCGTGAGCCAGTATCTCCCCTGCCCGGAGCCTGTTCACATCTGCACCAAGCCGCTCCCGGACAAGGTCCATGCGCTTTCCCCTTACCTTTTTAGCAAGAGCCTCTATCTTATCAGCCAGCTCAGCGCCGTCATACAGGACCTCGCTCGCAGGAGATACGCTTATGCTTTCAATGGAGTCCGTCCTGCGCTGAGTGTCGGTCTCGAACTCGGAGATACTGTCTATCTCGTCGCCCCAGAGCTCGATACGTACCGGCTTATCGGCCTGTACCGGGAAAATGTCGATGATTGAGCCACGAACAGAGAACTGCGAAGCTCCCTCGACTTTTTCGCACCGCTGATAGCCGCTGAGTGCAAGGGTACGGCAAAGCTCCTGTAAATCTATCTCCTGACCGGCATGGAGTTCCACTCCGGCCGCTATGAGGACTCCCATAGGGATAACAGGCTGCATTACTGCCTCTATGCTGGCACAGATAACTCCGCACTGGTTCTTTACCGCTCTGCTCATAGCGGAGATGCGCATATGCTCATACTCGTGGTTAGAACTGTCAACAGGAGTGAATACCAGTTCCTTTGAAGGGAATAGCACTGCATTTTCCCAGCCGGACATGGTGTTTATATCGTCGCAGAGCTTTTTAGCCTCTGCCTCAGAGCCGGTTATCACAAGGTGCACCTTTCCCTCAGGGAGGGAACTTATGAGCTGGGCTCTGTGTATATGGGAAAGACCCGTCACAGAGACGGGCGATATCTTTTTTTCGATAGCTTCCGCTATGCTCTTATAGCCGGAAAGCTCGGTAAATAGTTCTTTAAAAATCTTCATCAGTTATCTCCGGAAAAGTCTGCCGCTGCTGTCAGGCAGTCGGAACTCAGGAATTATATTTGTTCATGGCCTCGTCAGTTTTGTCCTGCACCATGAGCTTTATGCATTCGCAGGCATTTTTCACTGACTCGCTCATTTTTTCCGAGTCCTCCTTCCCGAACTTGCCCAGCACCCATTTTGCCAGGTCGTAGTCGGGATGAGGCTTTTTGCCCACTCCCATTTTTATGCGCTGATAGTCATCACGGCCTGTCAGGTCACCTATGCTCCTGAGGCCGTTATGCCCACCATGGCTGCCCTTTCTGCGTATACGCAGCCTGCCGGGGTCAAGGGAAATGTCATCGCACACTACTATAAGATGCGTGGGGTCCAGTTTATAGAACTCCAGAGCCTGCACCACCGCCTCGCCGCTGTTGTTCATATAGGTAGTAGGCTTCAGCAGCAGGCAACGCTTGCCCCCAATGGTAACATCGGCTGTCTTGCCCTTGAATCTAAGTCTGTCTATCTTAGTTCCCAGCTCCTCAGCAAGAGCGTCCAGGACCATGAATCCGGCATTGTGGCGGGTATTTTCATACTCCATTCCGGGATTTCCCAGTCCGGCTATCACATACTCTATCTTTCCGCCAGCCGAAGGCGGATTTGAGGAAATACGGTCGAATATATCAAAAATGCTCATTGAATTTCTCCTTACAACAATAAATAATATATAAACAAATGGGATCTCCCCTGGGGGGGGGGCAGTGCATTGGAGGCCCTTTCCTGCGTTCTTCTTTTTTACTCTCCCATTCCCGGCAGGAATTCCACGAGCGGCAGCTCATACTTCTCAGCAATGAGCCGGCAGACTCTCATAGGCTCCGGGTCTGAAAGGGCCTCAGGGAAGTGTGCATCACAGCCTATTATGGCCGTATTTCCCACTTTCTGTGCAATGCTAAGGAACCTGTCAGAGGGGTAATGTCTCCCCTCTCTTACACCAAGCAGATTTATCTCAACAGGTATGTCATGCTCTTTAAGATACCGGCAGAGCCGTGTGAAATGCTCCTCATAGAGCTCCGGACTGCCTGTAAAATTCAGCAGGTCAGGATGTGCGAGGTACTTGTACCTTCCGGACTCCATTCCCTCTATGCACTGGTCAACGTAGAGGACCAGCTCACCAGCGTCATCAGTGGGGAAACCGGTATAGGGGGACAAAGGCTCACGGTGAGTGAAATGCTGGCCCAGTATCATATAGTCCACCGGGTAGTCTGCCAACAGTCTGTCCTGTGCCTCCATCTGCTCCGGGATATATTCTGCCTCAAAGCCGATATACAGCTTAATGTCCCCTGCATACTCCTTTTTCAGAGCCTCAATGGATGAAAAATATCCGTCCAGCTCTGAGGGCAGCATCCTTGTGCCTGAGACATAGCCGTCCTCAAATATCCATGGGCAGTGGTCAGAGAAGCCGAGGGCCTTCATACCGTGCGAAACAGCGTGTTCAACGTATTCTCTGTCCTCGCCCCGTGCGTGACGGCAGCGTGAAGTGTGGGTATGGTAATTAGCGAGCATGACTATCGTTCCTTTCTGTACACTCAATTATAGCACTTTCCTGAAAATATTTCAAGCAATGGGAAATAAAAGCGCAGTTTTCCTCTCCATAAGGCTGTATATGTACCTGCCATTGTAAGTTTTCAACAATCGGGAGCACAAAAATTTCCCGTTTTTTTTCTTCTAAACACTTGCAATATCGGGAAAACTATGTTATAATACTATAGTTACTTGAAATATATAGGCAATTCGCCGATAATAATACGGAGGTAGTAACCATGGAACTCTTAGAGAAGATCGGAGGAGTTGTCCTCATTATCGTATCAGTTCTGCTGATAATCCTTTGTCTCTCTCAGGAACAGAAGTCTCAGGACAGTATGTCCGCAGCGCTCACCGGCGCAAGCACTGATTCCTTCTACGGAAAGAACGAGGGAAGAACTAAAGAGGCTATCCTCAGTAAGATCACAAGAACTCTCGGCATCATAATGTTCGCTATAGTTCTTGCGATAAACATCATACCTGTCTTATCAAAGTAAGACCCTGCCCCGTGACCTGAGTCATGGGGTATTTTTTTATCAAGGAGTAAATTATGGCAAAAAAACGAGCAGCATCAAAAAAAGCCGCCGGAGGCTGTACTGTCGAGAGCTACAAGAAGAAGATAGTAACTTTTCTTGGAACATACGACAAAAAGCTCATGCCTCTCAGTGAGCTTGAAACTAAATGCCGCACTAAAAAACTGGGCCGTGATAATTTTGTAAAGGCCTTTGACGAGCTCCGCACAGAGGGCACTGTTCTGGTACGCAAGGCCATGAAGGTGGGACTTTGCTCACGGCTCAACGTCCAGACCGGAACTGTATCCCGTCTGAGCAGGACCTTCGGCTTCGTCATGACTGACGGCGGCACAGAGTATTTCGTCCCCGGCAAATGTATGCTTGGAGCTATGCCCGGTGACCGTGTCCTTCTGACTGACATTCCCTCACGCTCTGGAGAGCCGGAGGGCGAGGTGGTGGACATAATCAGATTCGGCAGCTCACAGCTCACCGGCCGTGTGGAGTTCGTGGACGGAGCTCCCTATCTGATACCGGACACTGCGTCCAAAAACCATATCATAATAGTACAGGGGGAGAGCGTCCCCTTTGAAAATAACGACAAAGTCCTCACAGAGATAGTTTACCGTGGCCGCCGCCATGCAGAGCACAAGGTCAGGGTCACATCCGTTTTCGGCAGCTCAGACCAGGCTGCGTCATGTGCAGCATCAATACTCGCACTCCACGGTGCAGAGACTGTTTTCCCGGAGGATGTTCTTAAAGAAGCACGGAAAATAGAAGAAGGCGGAGTTCAGGAGTACTGCTTCAACAACCGTGAGGACCTCCGTGACATGACTATATTCACCATAGACGGAGCCGAGTCCAAGGACCTTGATGATGCAGTATCAGTGGAAAAGACCGGCCGTGGCTGGCTGCTTGGAGTACACATTGCTGATGTCTCCCACTATGTAAAGGGCAACAGTGCTATCGACAAGGAGGCTCTCAGGCGAGGCACCAGCATATACTACGCTGATAAGGTCATCCCCATGCTGCCCAAGGAGCTCTCCAACGGCATATGTTCCCTTAATCCCGGTGAGGACCGCCTGACTCTCTCTGCCTTCATGGACCTGGACGAGCAGGGAGAGATACGCTCCTACAGATTCTGCAAAAGCGTCATCCGCTCCAGAGTCAAGGGTGTATATTCAGAGATAAACTCCATTCTCAGAGGGGATGAGACCGATGAGATAAGGGAAAAATACTCACAGGTACTCAGCGAGATACCTCTCATGGACAAGCTGGCCGACATCCTCATCGAGAAGCGTATGCAGAGGCATTCCCCAGACATAGACACCACTGAGAGCAAGCTGCTCATCGACGAAAACGGAGTCTGCTGCGGAGTAGTGCCCCGTGAAAGGGGCAAATCCGAGCGCATAATAGAGGAATTCATGCTCACCGCCAATGAAGCCGCCGCCAGGCTGGCCAGGGAAAAGAAGGTCCCGTTTGTGTACCGTATCCATGAGACACCTCCGGAGGCTAAGGTGGAGGCTCTCCACGAGCTCCTGCCCAAATTCGGCCTTGAATGTCCTCACTTCACTGAATTCAAGCCTGCCCATGCCGCAAAAATACTGGAAAGTGCAAAGGGCACCGACAAGTACGAGGCCGTGAACCTCATGGTGCTCCGCTCAATGGCAAAGGCAAAGTACTCCACAGAACCGCTGGGACACTTCGGCCTGGTACTTGAGGACTATGCCCACTTCACCTCCCCTATCCGCCGCTATCCGGACCTTGCTATACACCGCATAATCACCGATATACTTGCAGGCTATGATAACCAATGGCTCAACAAGCGCTATTCCGGATTCGCAGTAAATGCCGCTGAACGCTCCTCTGCCGCCGAAATAAAGGCAGTAACTATCGAGCGTGAGTGCGAGGACTGCTACAAGGCAGAATTCATGAAGTCCCATATTGGAGAGGTCTTTGAGGCCAGAATATCCAGTGTCACTGAGTTCGGATTCTACGCTGAGCTCCCGAATACCATAGAAGGACTGGTCCACATCCGCACCCTCCCGGAGGGAGAGTATGACTACTCCGAGCCTGTGTCCCTCACCGAAAGATTCAGCGGTACTTCCTACACGCTGGGACAGAAGGTACACGTAGTTTGTGCGGCAGTAAATGTCAGCGACGGTCTTATCGACTTTGTACTTGATACCAATGATGAACAGGAGTGATAAAAATGAGAAAAGCAACAGCAGCATTCCTGGCAGCCATACTCTGCCTGTCCGCCGGATGCGGGAGCAAGACCTCCCAGGCACCTGACAGCAGCAGCTCCGCTGCCGGAGAAGAAGCAACGACTATAGCCGAGGAGTCAACTCAGCCTGACCCCCTTGCTCCTGCGGAGACAACCGCCGAGGCTTCAGCAGTCACAACAACAGTCTCAACGACTGCTCAGGATGTATCCGAAACAGTCACTACCACAAGAAAAGAAACTCCCCAGCAGGACCCGCTTGGCAGTTTCACCTACAACGATGACGGTGCGGTAGTATTCACCGATGACCCGGCGCAAGCCGATGATACAGCACTGATACAGGCAGCTCAGGCACTTTACAACTCCGCCTGCCGCACAGAATGGAACTTCACCGTAGGCTGTCCCTATTCTCTTTCCCCTGATGAATACATCGAGGATGACATCGGCTGGAGGTATCAGAAAATAACAGACGAGGGCATAACCTCTATATCCGATATTCTTGAAGACTACTACAAGGTATTCAACATTGGCCATGCTGTCCACCAGCTCTCTGAGCTCTATATCGAAAGGGACGGCGCTGTATACGCTCTTGACGCCGCAAGAGGCCGTGACTATTTCTACATGGACTCTGTCATCACCGGCATCAGGGAGAAAACCGATAATACGATAATATTCACGGTGGAGAGCCACTACAGCGGCTCCGACCACGCCCCCGACACTCCTGAGACCGTAACAGAAGATTTCACCGTGGTAATTGAGGAGGACGGCACATGGAAAGCACTTGTATTCCGTCTGCCATACTGATGTAATCAAAGCACAGAAAACGGCCGCAGGCTGCTTCATGGCAGTTCCTGCGGCCGCTGTTTTTATTTTATCATGTCAGAACACATCTGATAGAGTTCATCATAGGAGACACTCATCTTATCATCTGACTCAAAGCTGAGGTCACCGCCGCTCATCTCTGTAGGCTGTGAGTACGCAGGCCAGGTGCCGACAGTACCCGGACCGTAGCTTTCCTCGGTGACAACCGTATACTGAACGGTGCCATTGGAAATGAACACGAACCAGTTGAGCTCCTTCATATCACTGAAATACATCTCAGCATAGGTGTTAAGACCGTCAACATCCAGAGAACCGGGGATGTTCACATTTTTAGAGGAGTCTGAGCAGATAATGTAAGTACCGGATATATCAACGTCTGACTCATCCATTTCAGTGAGAGCAGAATTATAAGCCTTTCCTATGGATGATGCTGATGCGTTCACAGATGTCTGCTTTGACTTCTTGATATATCGTCTCATGGAGTTATCCAGCTTCCAGCCTTCTCCTTCAACATAGTAGGCATAGAAATAATCCTCATCAGGCTCACCATCTTCGGTGTACTTGACGGTCAGGTCATAGACAGTGGTTATATCTACCAGTGACTCGGAGTAATTCTCCTCGTAATCATTGAACTTTTCCATTATTTCCTGCTGCTTATCAGCGCTGAGGTTTTCAACGTCATCAGCTGTTTCCAGACCATATTCATCCATCAGGTCTACCATATAGACCATTCCGGACATCTGTTTTTCCCATTCAGCGATCTCCTCTTCGGGAGACTCACCCGCATTTACTATCTCTGTGACCTCCATTTTCTTACTGCTGTCTCCCTGGTCAATATCGAGAGCATCCAGCATACCGACGTTTTTGAGATAATCACAGACCTTCTCAGGATACATATAGCTGAGGAGCTTCTCGCTGTCACCGCTGTTCACAGCATCGAAATAGTCATAGACAGCATCCTCATAGCCTGAGCTTCCGCTGCCCGTGCTCTCCTCTGATGATGAAGAGTCACTGGTATCCCCGCAGCCTGCAAAAGTAACAAACAATGCAGCAGCGGACATAAATGATAGTATCTTTTTCAAATTCCTCACTCCTATATCTTTTTTCGGGACTTGGCCAATAAAGCCTGAGAATCATCAGACTTCAAATCAATTATAGCATGACTCCGGGACATTGTCAAATAAAAATAACAAGACCCCCGCCCAGCCGGGAGTCTTGTTATCGTTATTATATAAACCCTAAAAAGAAAGAGGTGGTACTGACTGTTTATATTTTAACACATTTCCGCTCGTTTTTCCCCACACAAAAGTATAGTACCGTAAAACTTTGTCGAAAATGCACTATACTTTTGTGTAGCACCCGTCCATTGCAATATACACTGATATGTGGTATAATACCATAAAGCTGGTATTATACTTTTCAATTAAATCAAACGAAATTTTCCCGGAGGGATGAGATATTGAATCAGAACAAAAAGACTCTGCTGACGCTGTTCCTTGCATTTATTGTACTTTCAGGCATATCGCTGTACCGTCAGCTCAGTATCCGGCACGACCCCGGCAGCAGTCTCCGGCCGATACTTGTATACGCTGTGTACATAGAGCTGCTCATAGGCTGGCAGTTTTCCATTCGGACACGCATCCCCCAGAGTAATTTCCGCAACTATCTTAATGCATCTATAGTAATAATGGTACTGTGGCTGACTATCCGCTTTTTACAGGACTTCATACTGTATGATTTTCCAACTATAATGCGTGTCAGCGGATATTTCATAGTGATACCGCTTGTATTTATCCCATTGCTTGGCATATATGCCGCCTTCTGTCTCGGACAGGGCGAGGTGTACCGCATACCAAGAGTATGGTATCTGCTCATTATACCGGACATACTCATTTCCCTGATGATGCTGACCAACGAGTATCACCACTTCGTGTTCAGGAAATACTCCGGCAGTGAGCTGCGTTTCCCGACCAACGTAGGAATAATCTTCGTACTGCTCTGGGCAGTGGCCCTCATACTCTTCCGTATGATAGTGATATACCGCAAAAGCCGGAATATCCGGGAGGTAAGGTTCATGAAATTTCTCCCCTTCGGTATAAGCATCGCCATGCCGCTGATAGTCATACCCTACTTTCTTAACGAATTTGCCGCAAAGTCCGAGCTCATAGAGCTGACTGCAAAACTGTTCTTTCTGGAGGCCCTTACCTGGGAGAGCTGTATCCTGCTTGGGATGGTGCCTGTCAACACCCAGTATGAGACTGTCTTTGAGCAGTCCACAGTAGCCATGAGGATAATCTCTCCGGAGGGGCATACCATTGCAGGCTCCAGCCATGCTCTGACGCTCACAGATGAGCAGATGAAAGCATTGAAAAACGAGGGCTATCTCACCCACGACCCGGACACTGAGCTCAGACTGTATGAGCTGAGCTGCGGCTCACTGATATACCAGAATGACATATCCGAAATAAGAAAGGTCATGGACCAGCTCAACCAGACTGCAAAGGAGCTTGAACAGGAGAGCATACTCCTGAGCCGTGAGCTCCGCACCAAGTCTGAGGAGGCACGTATACAGGCAAAAAACCAGATATATGACCGGCTGTCCCGTGAGGTAGGCTCACAGCTCAGTCTTATGACCGGACTTATGGATGATGAGTCCGGCGGACAGGAGGCACTGTTCCGGAAGATATGCCTTATCGGCACCTACATAAAGCGCCGGTGCAATCTGCGGCTAACAGAGCTTGAGACCAGCACACTGCCGTCGGCAGACCTTGAACTCAGTCTCAGCGATATGGTGTCATGCATCGCCCTGACCGGAGTCCGGACAGAGCTTCGCTGGGAGGAGGGTGCTGAGTACTCTCCTGAATTCTCCCTGTTCATCTTCGACACAGTCGAATGTCTGCTGGAATCCCACAATTTTGCTATGGAAAGCATAGGCCTCGCATCGGGTACAGACGGTTGTTTCACTATTTCGGTCACCGGGGAAGGATTCACGGCAATACTGCCTGAGAAAGCTGCCGGCTGGTTCACCTCCTGCATAAATCTGCCAAACGGCTATGTGCTCACACTTGGAGAAAGGAAGGTCAGTGATGTTTAACAGCATAAAAAACAAGCTGTTCACGGTACGCTCCATAAGAGAGGCTATAGACTCCTGTCCGGGAGGGATATGCTTTTCCACCACTGGAGGCCGGCCTATACTGGTAAACCGCCGGATGAATGAGCTGGTCTTTGAGCTTACAGGGCACACGGTCATCGAAGCAAACACCACCTGGGACGAGCTGGAGTCTATCTCACCTGTAAACGGATGCACCCGGCTCCGTGACGTCTGGAACAGCTCCGACGAGGGCAACCAGGTGTTCCGTATGAAAAACGGCAGGATATGGCGCTTCCGGAAGCTGATACTGAAAAACGGCCGTGAGAGCACGGTACAGATAGATGCCTCGGACATAACAGAGCTTTACCAGAAGAGCAACGAGCTCTATCAAAACAACCTGCGGCTCATGGGCATCCGCCAGCGCCAGAAGGACCTGCTTGAAAACATAGTAGAGATAAACCGTGACAAGGAGCTGCTCTCCACCAAGGTACGAATCCACGACGAGCTGGGCAGATGTCTTGTTGCCACGAAGAAGGCTCTTGAAGGCGGGAATCTCACCGACGGCAGCCAGCTCCTCAGCGGCTGGAAGGAGGCCATCCGTGACATGACCAACATCCCGCTCACCGACCGTTCAGCAGGTCCCTCACCGGAGGCAGAGCTGCTGAAGGTTGCCGATATGATAGGCTGCCACGTTGAATTCATCGGCCGTCAGCCCACTGAAAGGCGGGCTCTTCTGCTGCTTTATGCCGCAGTCCGGGAGGCACTCACAAACGCAGTCCGCCATGCCGGCGCAGACAGGCTCAGTGTGAGCATATCAGAAATAAACTTTATGTACCATGTAGTCATCTCCAACAACGGCAAGACGAGAGTCACCTCCATAAAGGAAGGAGGCGGACTCAGCAGCCTGCGGAGGTCCCTTGAACAGGAGGGCGCGTCCCTCAGGATAGTGTGCGGAGACTGTGTCTCCCTGATAGTTGACATCCCAGCATGAAACGGAGCTGATATTATGACCAACGTCCTTATAGTTGAAGATTCAAGAATATCCCGTGAGGCTATAGAGCATCAGCTCACAGCCTCCGGAGAATATACGATAATCGCATCAATAGAAAATGCCGCAAATGCAGAGATAGCCTGTATGAAGGAAAATATTGACCTGATACTCATGGATGTCTGCACTGCCGATGACGAGTCCGGCCTTGATGCAGCCGCCAAGATAAAAAAGCACTACCCTGACATCAGGATAATAATAATGACCTCAATGCCGGAGCACTCCTTCATGCAGAAGGCCCGGAACTGCGGCTGCGACGGTTTCTGGTACAAGGAATTCGGCAACATAGACCTCCTTGAGATATGCCGTCAGACTATGGCCGGGAAGTACCCATGGCCGGAGAAGTCTCCGGTGATACCCATTGGCTGCACAGTCAGCAGCGAGCTCACTGACCGTGAGCTTGAGGTAATAAGAGCACTCGCACTGGGTATGAAGTACGAGGAGATAGCCCGTGACCTTGGCATCACAGCAAACACCGTGAAGTATCACATCAAGAATCTGATGCAGAAGACAGGCTACCGCAACACTCTCCAGCTCGTGGCAGACGTAGTGGAAAAACGGCTCATCCTGCCTAAGTACTAAAAAACGGATGACCTCCGGGTCATCCGTTTTTCTTTTCATCTTCTATTTTTTCCAGCGTATCTTTAAGTATCTCCTGCCGCAGTCCGGTGAGCCAGTCCGAAAAGGCAACCGTATCGAAAGCGTAAGTCTTGTTGAGCTCATATTCATTCTCTGACCAGGTGTCTATCGGTGACTCATTGTGCTGGATGAGAGCCTCCAGCTTATCCAGTGCCTTGAACAGCTTTGACTCTTCCGTCTGCTGTGCCTCCATTTCGAAATAGAGCCTGGACATCTCCTTGGAGAGCTCTCCGGGAAGCATATCTACCCACTCGGCCAGAAGCTCGTCCTCTTTCACACGGTCAGCAGAGGTCTTGTCAAAGGTGGGGATGTCTCCGGTGAAGCACTCTCCCAGGTCGTGTATAAGGCACATGGAAATGACCCGGTCCATATCCAGCTCCGGGAACTCACTTTTCAGCATAAAAGCCATAAGCGCAGCTCTCCAGCTATGCTCGGCTACACTCTCCTGCCGCCTTTCCGAGGTCGTACAGTGACGGAGAGTATCTTTCAGCCTTTCCGCAGTATGAAGTATATCCAGAAAATCTCTTGGTCTCATAGGTCTCTCCTTTCATATAATAGATAAGTATACATGATAAAAGGAAAAAAATCAATCCCCGGCCGGAAAGCTGTTGCATTTTCCCGGACAAAGTGATATACTGTTACTTGTGATATTTAAGGTTGACATACGTCAGTATGCCTGCGGAATTTCTATACAATCTGACGAAAAATCTCACGGCGCATCTTCAGCACAATCTTTGTGCGGTATTGCCTTAATGAAAAAGGTGACATTTTTGAAAACATACAGAAAAATGCTCCCCGCTGCTATATCGCTCATACTTGCGGTCGGAATGGTCGCAGCGGCGGAGCTTTTGCATGATAAAGAAATTATTTTCCCGGAGATAACGGCAGTAACTATAGGAGCACTTACCGCTCCCAGACAGCCATGGAACACTTCAAGGCTAAGGCTTTTGCTGACTATCACTGCCGCCGCAGTTGCCGGAGTAGGCATTTCGTTGCTGGTACCGCTGCCGCTGGTGCTCAAGGTACCGCTGGCAATGATATGTTCCATTTCACTGGTGACTCTGTCAAAAACGGAGTTCCTGCCGGCAATATCAGCCTGTGTACTGCCGGTGCTCCTTGGCACGAAAAGTCCCGTGTACATATGCTCGGTTGCGGTAATGACATCTCTTATACTGCTTGCACAGCTTCTACTTGAAAGGTGCGGAATACGAGAGCCAAACAGCTTTTCACCAACAGCTCCGGACAGAAAACTCCTTGCGCTCCGCATAAAGCAGATAACAGCCGCAGGGCTTATCTGTATACTTCCTGCACTGACTCACGAGATATTCTTCATAGCACCTCCCCTCATCGTGGCATTCTTTGAAATGTCAAAGCCTGGCAGCAAGCTCCTTGAACGTTCACCGCAGGCAGTCATGCTCATAATGCTTGCTGCTGTCAGCGGAGTACTTTCACGCTTTGTGCTCACCATGAGCTTGGGACTTCCCCTTGCAGTTGCAGCAGCAGTTTCATGCGCCGTTATACTTTTCGCAGTAAGCAGTGCCGGATTTTACTTTCCGCCCTGCGGAGCTATAGCGACTTTGCCCTTCATCATCCCGGAAGAGACGCTTTTCAGGTTCCCCTTTGAGATAGCAGCAGGTACACTGGTATTCCTCTGTGCCGCTTACGGCATCTCCAGAGAGCGCCGGATAATCTCAGGATTCAAAAAAATATTAAGGCCGCAGAATTGACTGCGGCCTTCTTTTTATCTGTAGGTGATGCAAATGTCGCCGGATGAAGCAGCAAGCTCCATTTCGCATTTGCCGTTTCCGTAAACGTATCTGCTGCCTTCTTTTGTAAGAGTCAGGTCTGAATCGAAATCACCAGATGCAGTTGCAGCTTTGACTGTGAATCCGGCATCCTCAGGAACACATACCTTTATGTTGCCGGAGGACGTTGCTGCTGTAACGTCGTCAGGCATACTTTCCAAACGAAGAGTAATATCCCCGCTGGACGCTGCTGTCTCCACTGAAGCGGTTTTTTCAGCAGTTATATCTATCTCACCTGAGGAGGTTGCAGCCTTTATAGATGAGCTCTCACCTTTCTGCTCAATGGTCATATCGCCGGAGGATGCATTTGCATTGATAGTTTCAGCGGATATTTCCTTGAAGAGCATATCTCCTGATGAACTCGTGCAGCTAAGGTCGTCAAGGACCATATCCCTGGGTATCTTTATTTCCAGTTTCTTTTCTGACATCTTGAAAAAGAAGGGCTCACCCGACCTGCAAAATCTTATGCGGAGAACATTGCCGTCCAGCCAGGAGTGGACCTGCTGTTCTTCTTTCAGGTCACTTTTGCAGCTCTCAGTAATGGTGACAGTATCGGCATCATGACGTATTATCTCAATAGAGCCGGACTCCCATTCTATATCCAGGGACCTGACCTTTCCGCCGTCAAACTCACGGTCTCCTGCGGAGTATCTGTCTGAATTATTGTAAGTACTGCTTATCATAACACAGCCACTAAGGCAGAATGCTGAAACTGCTGACAGAAGTACAATGAACAATGCTGTTATCCTTTTCATTTTGAAAGCTCCTTTCTATTACCGCTCATAGCTCTTACAGTGCCTGCTATTGCAAATATAGCTGCTAATACAGTACCAGCGATGAGTACTGACCAGCACAGTGCACCGTTTGCATTTTCGTTAGTATCAAAAGAGAATGTCATGGGAGGGATGTATTTCCGGTGTGCATATGTGAAGAGTATCATGGTATCAGAGAAGAAGAACATCACTGCCGAAAAGAACAGGCATGAGGCCGTTTTCAGCAGACCGTTCCACTTTGGTATACGGATAAGTGCGAAAAGTCCCCACATAAAGACGAGTGCCGGAAGCGAGTATGCCGCTGCGATGCTGAAAAAATTGTCAGAACCGCTTTTCAGGCCTATACACAGCATCATGAGGATGTATGAGATGGTGTACTCTGATACCAGCAAAAGACCTTTATTATTCCCGATACGGCTGGCCACAGGTTTTGCAGTCACCACAAAGGGCATCAGCGGCAGGGATAGACCGAAAATCACAGATGAAGCTGCGGTCAGGAACCAATCTCCGCCGGAATAGATGCAGCACACCCCAAGCAGAGCCAGCAGGCTTGCAGTAAATGAGGTGATAGTCCAGAACAGCTTATCCTCACAGGCCATAAGTGGGACTACTATAAGTGAGGTGGGTATAAACATCGCTGTAAGCACTATAAAGAACCAAGTGAGGCCGGCTCCGGCAGCGAGGTCAACGATAAGGCAGATGAGTATAGGCAGTGCAAATATCGCTCCGATGATACTTCCGGCAATTGCGCTGCGTCTTTTGAAGAATTTTGCCTGACGTACAAGTACCTCATCACGTTCTCTGATGATATTATTTTCTATTACAGCACCGCCTTTTCTCATATTCTCACAAAGCTCACGGCAGACGCTGCAATCGCTGAGATGTTCTTCTACAGCCGCACGGCTCGCAGGACTGCACACATCATCAACATAAAGCGGAAGCAGGTCAGCTATCATATCGCAGTTATATTTCATTACTGTTCATCCTTTCTATAAGTTTAATTCTGGCACGGTGAAAGGTCACTCTTGCCCAGGATTCTGTTTTATGGAATATCGCACTTATCTGTGCAAATGAGAGTTCTCCGAAAACACGAAGCTCAAAAACTTCTTTATACGGGTCCTCCATTTCATGAAGGAGCATATGTATCCTGAATGACGTCTCGGAATCTATAATGCTCTGTTCAATATCGGTATCGCTGTCTGCGAGGGTCTCGTCAGGCTCGTCCTGATAACGTGACGACTTTCTTGTTGAGTCTATAAAAATATTCTTAGCTATAGCACAAAGCCATGAAGAGCACTCGGATTCGCCACGGAAGGTCTGTTTGGCAGTTATGGCCTTGAAAAATGTCTCCTGTGTTATTTCCTGAGCCTTGTGCTGGTCTTTGACCAGGGTCATCACGTAGGAATACACCTGCATATAGCAGGCATCGTATAGCTTTTCGGCAGTCTTTTTGTCCAATCATCGCACCTCCTTTCCTGGCCTCTGACAGTTAGACGTATGAAGTACAGAAACGTTACAAAAAATTTCAAAAAAATTTTTCTGTCTGTTTTTCAACTGCAAAAGCCGCATAAAGCATATTCATATTTCAGTATAACATAAATAATATAAAAATGGAAGTCCCGGCTGGATACATATTATACTTGGCTGATAATTAAGCGAGCGCAATTTGTCAGTTATTAAGTATTATCTGTCATTGTATCTTGCGGTGATGTGCTGTAGAATTATAGCGATGAAGATATATCGATCAATTTGATCCTAAAGGGGGAATTACAATGCAGGATCACATAAAGAAAAAAAGTGCTGCACTTGCCGCCGCTGCCTTAGTTACAGCGTCGCTTGCAGCAGGAAGTCACCAGGGACCTCTGTCAGGCAGAGCAGATATCAAAGTCACCACAGCTCATGCCGTAAGTGCCGGCTCTGAAATTGCCGGTGTAAAGACAGAAGCTGCCGGAGGCTGGAATGAGATGCTCTATATCGTTGTCTCAGGCATCACCGGAGCAGACGTTACAGGAGTTTCCTACAGCGGCCCGACTGCCGGTACCTTCTCGGCTGATGACCTTGAATATCTTGTAAGAGATACGAGTCAGGGCGTAAGAGTTGATGTTCCCGGCTTAAAGGCAGGTGTTTACTCTGTGACTCTCAGCACATCCAAGGGCAGTTTCACACAGAGCAGTATCAAGGTGACTGCTCAGGACCGTTCCGGCTACGCACATTTCAAATACACTGACGGAGTCGGAGCCTACACTGACAGCGGCGAGCTGAAACCCAATGCCAAGGTCATTTACGTCACTGACGACAACAAGGACACTGTATCAGTCACCTCCAAGGACGGTACAACCGTAACAGGCATAGGCAACATCCTCAATTCCGCAGGTCAGGACGTTGGCGGAGGAAAGACCTCCAACGGCAGTACAGTAGTCAACACCAACAGCGATATAATCAGGAAACTCGCTGAGGACGGCACTCCTCTTGTTATCCGCATAGTCGGAAATGTCACCGCACCTTACGGACTGACTGCCTACAACACCACTGATTTCGGCGGTCTCAAAGGTGACAACGGCTTTATGGCAAGGATGAAGTCCGGCAAGGACATCACTATCGAGGGCATCGGTCCGGATGCCTGCATAAACGGCTGGGGACTTCACTTTATATGCGAGGAATCCGCCCCGGACCTTGGCAAGAGCTTTGAGGTCAGGAACTTAGCATTCAGAAATGTCCCTGAGGACGCAATCGGCATGGAGGGTGTACAGGTCAACGGCGAAGTCACAGCCTCCGTTGAGAGATGCTGGATACACAACAATGAATTCTACGTTCCCAATATCGCAAATCCTGCCGAGTCCGACAAAAAACAGGGCGACGGCGCCTGTGATTTCAAGCGTGGACAGTATTTCACAAACAGCTATAACTACTACGAGGGCTACCACAAGACTAATCTTGTAGGTGCCAACGACAGTAACCTCCAGTACAACATCAGCTTCCACAACAACTACTGGAAGGACTGTGCCGCAAGAGGTCCAATGGCCAGACAAGCTAATATCCACCTCTACAACAATATCTATGAGCATCAGACAGATGTAGGTCAGGATTCCCGTGCAAATTCCTATTTCTTCTCGGAGTACAACCTCTTTGAGAACTGTGATGACTGTACGGTCATAAAGTCCGGCGGTGCTATCAAGAGCTTCAATGATGCATTTGTAAACTGCGAGCATGAGACAACTGGTACAGTGGTCTCATCAAAAACTCAGTCTGTCTCAAACAATAACAAGTTCCCGGACTTTGACACAAATGCAGAGCTCTCATATATACCTTCCGGAGACTACATCCTCGAAACTGATACAACAAAGCTGAAAGCTGAGTTTGAAATTGACGGCGGCACTATGGACGAGCCGGTCTTTGGCTCTGACATTATCGTTGACATCATCCCCGGAGATGTGAACAGTGACGGCGAGTTCAATATCGCTGATATAGTTTCCCTCCAGAATTTCCTGCTTGGAAACGAAAAGGCTCTGGCCGCACTTCAGGCAGCCGACTTTTGCGGCGACGGCGTTATCGACGCTTTCGATATGGCTCTTATGAGACGAGCTCTCATTGAAAAATAAAGATCCTTCATTTCTGCACATGAAGGATCGGGTTTGTATTAATGTAAAATGGACATCAGATGATCTGGCGGTGCTTATGCACCGCCTTTTTTCAAATATCACTTGCACCGCCTTTTTTCAAATATCACTTAAGGCAATACCGCACAAAGATTGTGCTGAAGATGCGCCGTGAGATTTTTCGTCAGATTGTATAGAAATTCCGCAGGCATACTGACGTATGTCAATGGATTTCTGTGCAAGATTACGGAAAATATCCAAGCAGATTCAGTACAAAGACGTCAGGCGGTCTTTGTGCGGTGTTGCCTTAACTTCGCACTTTCCGCAGTTGCTGCACCCATTGCAGGCAGGGCGCATACCGCAGGTATCGCAGCGTTCCCTGAACATCGGCTTGTAGCGTTCCTCATCGGGGATAGGATATCCAAGCTCATTATAAAGTTCAAAGCGGAGCGGCTTTCCCTTGAAGCTCATACCCGACTTATATGCCTGCTGACTTTGCAGTCCGTTCCCCTCTATTTTGTAGAGTTTGCCGTCCTTGACGAAGCGTCTGCCAGTTCCGCAGAAAACGAAGCTCACGTTGTTGTCAACGCATTCCTGCCGCAGTGAGCGCACCCAGTCGAAATGGCATGGACGGGCTCCGTCGTAGTTCTCGCCGTCGCAGAGGACCTGCTCTATCTGTCCTGTTTCAAGATATTTCCGCATACTTACCTGACCAATAAACGGAGCACACATTACGCCCTTGTGCTTGAACGGCAGCTCGAGCAGTATGGGGATACGCTCGTCTGCACGGCACTGATTTTCTGCCGTGACATTGAAGAAGATGTTGTCCCAGCCGTCGCCCCAGTCCTTTGGCAGGTGCTCAGCCACTCGTTCGGGGCGCTTGGTCAGCAGGAAGAATATCACATCGCTGCGGATACGCATAAGCTCCCAGGCTTCATTGCGCCACTGGTCGGCCTCAGCGAGAAAGAAATCTGAGGTCATGCACACACGGATCATTTCTCCGCTTTTTATCTTATAATTGCCTTTTCTGTCCTTTTGAACGGGATAGTTGAAGCCTGCCTTTGTGCGATATATGTGTGAACCGTCCTGGTCACGCATTTTGTCGAGAAAATACATATAACAGTTGACGCAGCCTTCGCTTTTCTTGATACAACCGTGCCATGGGTTCCATATATCGTGCATCTTACCACCTCAATTTCCTGAATTTGACTTATTATAGCACAGGGACGGAGAAAAGTCAATTTATTGAGCATCGCAGAACTGCGTTTTCTCATGTTGAAAAATATCGCAGCGCAACACTTTTCTCAGCATCATTCAAATTATCAGTGTTTCATCTTGTTTGAAGCCTTTATCATTTCCCATTGTCGATATTTTGCTTTCCCATTTAGTTCCAAGGTTATAAAAACGTATTGTATCTGCATCAAAATCTATAACCTCTGCTAAAGCTGTCTTTAGTTCTGACAGCTGCACAGGATCTAATAACGCTTCAAAAACCAAATTCCGGACCCTTACACCATAGCGTTGACATATCTTTGAGACCCTTCTCAATCTTTTGGCACCATCACTATTTGAAAAATCAACATCATATGAAACAATTATCATCATAATATCACCTCCATATAAAAGACGGATATCCATCTATATCTCCCCTGAGATGTCTTGCGAGCAACATGGACTGGCAATATGGTATCAATCCTATCGGTATTTTTTCTTTTAAAAACGGGTGTGTAATAACTTCCTTTTTCCTCTGCTGCCATTCTTTTATAACAAGCTTTCTCGATCCATCCGAAAGTTGGTACATTCCCTCACCTGTCTCAAAATCTTTAGCCTTTATCTGTTTCAGGTTTATTAGCGAG
>CACWPR010000058.1 GCA_902762855.1 Ruminococcus flavefaciens | reverse complement strand
GGAGGGAAAAAGACAAAACTGGTACAAAAGGCGGCATTTCCCTCCCTTCCCTCTCCCTACGGTTTTCCTCTCTGGACTCTCTTTTCCCTCTCCCACTCCCTTTCCTCCCTTTGCCGCCTTTTGACATTGGCGCAGAACCCTTACGGGTCTGCTTAGCGGCCTTTTTTGTTTGTGGCAAAAACGTATTTTCATCGGTGCCGTTAGCGAAAGCAGAGTAAGTCTTGCGTGCAGAGTAAGCGAGCGGAGCAAGCGAATCGTGGCCGGGTCCAGCGTCACGCTGGCGTCACGCTGGCGCAGCCTTCGGCTGGAATTTAAAATCCTTGATTTCCATGCTGATATGTGTTATAATGAATGCATAAGCATTCATTATAACTGATTTAAGTGCCCTCGCATATAGCAGTTCAAGAAAACCGGAGGTATATATGAGAATACGTCATAAACCATGGGCAAAGCCAGAGCTTGAGGCCTGCCCGTTCTATATAACAGACCCACAGCAGCAGAAAGGCCATTGGAGAGAACTCTTCCCTGAGCCGGACAAGCCGCTGTATGTGGAGCTTGGCTGCGGAAAGGGCGGCTTCATATCCCAGGCTGCTCCTGCTCATCCTGAGGTAAACTTCATCGCTATGGACATCAAGAACGAGATGCTGGTCCTTGCTAAGAGAAAGCTGGAAAAGGCCTATGAGGAAAAGGGGACTTCCCCGGAAAATGTAAGGATAGCTATACAGAACATTGAGCGCCTGGAGCTTGCGTGGGACGAGAATGACCGTGCAGAGCGCATATACATCAACTTCTGCAATCCCTGGCCTAAGAAAAAGCACAAGAAGCGCCGTCTGACCCATACCCGTCAGCTTGTGAATTACAAGAAATTCCTGAAAGGGGAGCTGTGGTTCAAGACTGATGATGACGAGCTCTTTGAGGAGTCATTTGAGTACTTCCGGGAGGCCGGCTTTGAGATAAAGTATGCCACCCGTGACCTCCACGCTGAGAGCCCTTATGAGAATTTTGTCACCGAGCACGAGCTAATGTTCACCGAGGAGGGAAAGAAAATAAAATTCCTCATCGCTGTGCCGGTAAAGGAGGCATAATATGGAATTTCAGAAAAATTTCGGAAACTTTTCCTTTGGCGGAGGTACTATGAAAACAGCAGGCTCCGGCACACTGGACCAGGCTGTTGACGCTCCGGATGTAAGGACGAAGTACGATAAGAAGGTCATTGCCAGGAATGCCGCTAAGGCGGCAGTCCTCACTCTCGGAGTGCTGGCAAAGCATAAGATAGCCAGACGGAATAAGAAAAAGTAACCGACAGACGGACTGGCCACGATACGCTTATATCGTCAATGCAGGGGATCGATCCGGGATTGTGGTGTCCCCTTACGCCGACGGATTTGAAATATTAGCCGGCATACCCCCTGAGTACCGCCCTTTATCGGTGCCGTATGCGAAAGCAGAGCAGGCCTTTGCCGGTGAGGGAGCGAGTTTACGAGCGGCAACGTGAAGGGCGCAGTCTTCGGCTGCCATTAGTAAACATAAAATAAAATATCATGTAATACTGGACAAACGGTCCGGAATGTGATATAATAAACAATGTCAATAAAGCGACCCCTTTAAGTCGATCCTGTGAGGTCGGCAAGGCGTGCAGGCTTGATAACACCCGACCGGTCTGGATACCGGTCTATCGTCATAGCTGTAACTGTGCTCCCTGCCTTCACAGGGAGCATTTTTTGTCGGAAGGAGACAGGATATGGAAAACTGTCATCTCATTATGGACGGTCAGGCTATGCAGAGAGCTATAGCAAGAATATCCTACGAGATAATCGAGCATAACAAGGGCGCTGAGGACATCTGTATCGTCGGTATACGTTCAAGAGGAGTCCCCCTTGGCAGACGGATAGCAGACAAGCTCTCAGAGCTGGAAAAGCTGGAGGTCCCCTTCGGTGAGCTGGACATCACACCCTACAGGGATGACCTCAGGGGACAGGGCGGTGAGGAACAGACCTGCATCCCTTTTGACATAAGGGACAGGAACGTTATCATCGTGGACGACGTCATTTTCACCGGAAGAAGCTCCCGTGCGGCTATAGATGCCCTGATAAAGCGTGGACGCCCAAGGAGCATTCAGCTTGCGGTACTGGTGGACAGAGGTCACAGAGAACTGCCTATCAGACCAGACTACGTAGGGAAGAATCTCCCCACCTCCCACAGCGAGGAGGTCAGAGTGTCAGTATCAGAGCTTGACGGTACTGACAGTGTTGAGATATATAATGAATAAGGAGGAAATCATGGCTAATTCGCTTCTCATCAAAAATGTCCGTGCAGTGGACGCAAAGAACGATAAATTTACAGATGTATTCATAGACGACGGCATTATCGCTGATGTTGGACCTAATCTCCATATCGGCGCAGATCAGCTCATTGACGGAACTGACCTGGTACTGATGCCGTCTGTTTTTGATATGCACGTACATTTCCGTGACCCCGGCCAGACCCACAAGGAGGACATCCTCACAGGATGCGCCGCCGCACTTGCAGGAGGAGTTACCGGAGTGCTTGCGATGCCCAATACTGTACCGCCCTGCGATGACCCGGAGATAATACGCTATATACGTGAAAAAGCCAGGGATACCGGAGTTGAGGTCTACCCTGTAGGCTGTATCACAGGAGGTATGAAGGGCAACGGCCTCTGCGACTACGAGGCTCTCAAGGAAGCAGGATGCATATGCATTTCCGACGACGGCAGACCTGTAGAGAATGCAGAGATGATGAGACAGGCCCTTGAACTCTCCAACAAGAACGGCCTTCTGGTAGCCTCCCACTGTGAGGACCTGAGCATCATCAATAAGGGCATCATCAACAAGGGCGAGACCTCGGCAAAACTGGGAGTCAGGGGAATGGACAGAGCCTCTGAGGACTACATCACTGCCCGTGAGATGATACTCGCATCCTCCGTAGGCGCAAGGATACATATATGCCACGTAAGCACTGAGGGAAGTGCGGCAATGATAAGATTTGCAAAGTCAAGAGGAGTGAGAGTCACCTGCGAGACTGCTCCTCATTACTTCATGCTCACAGACGAGCTCCTCATGAAGAGGGATGCAGACTACCGGATGAATCCGCCTCTCAGGACTCCTGAGGACGTGAGAGCCATTATCGAGGCTATCAAGGACGGCACTATCGACTGCATAATCACTGACCACGCACCTCATGCGGCTGAGGAGAAGGCTGATTTCGAGACAGCTCCGAACGGAGTAGTCGGCCTGGAGACCTCTCTTGCCGCAACTCTCACAGCACTCTACCATACCGGAGAGATAACCCTCAAAAAGGTAGTGGAGCTCATGTGCGTGAACCCCAGAAGGATACTCGGTCTGGAGATACCTGCTATACAGCCCGGAAAGACTGCTGACCTCCTTATTGCAGACATCGGCAGGAAGTGGACAGTTGACCCGGACAAGCTCCATTCAAAGTCACATAACACAGTATTCAAGGGCATGACACTTACAGGCAAACCCCTTGTTACCATATCAAAGGGTATCATAAGATACGACGCAAGAAACGACTGAACAACATCAAGGAGGAAAAAATATGTCATTTGACAGACTTATCAAGAGAATAATCGAGCTTAAAAACCCTACAGTAGTAGGCCTTGACCCAAAGCTGGACTATGTTCCTGAGTTCATCAAGCGCCGCTACCTTGACAGCGACGGCTGGACCCTCAAGGCTGCTGCAAAGGCTATATTCGACTTCAACCAGGCTATCATCGACGAGATACACGATGTAGTCCCTGCAATAAAGCCTCAGGCTGCATACTACGAGATGTACGGCCACTACGGTATCAGAACTCTTGAAAAGACTATCCGCTACGCAAAGCTCAACGGAATGTTCGTTATGACAGACGGAAAGAGAAATGACATCGGCGCTACCATGGAGGCCTATACAAACGCTCACCTGGGCACTGTAACTATCGGAGACAGCGAGATAGAGCCTTTCGGCGCTGACGCTCTCACGGTTAACGGCTACCTCGGCACGGACGGCATCGCACCTCTCCTCAATGTGTGCAGAGAGAAGGACAAGGGCATATTCGTGCTGGTAAAGACATCAAATCCCTCATCCGGCGAGTTACAGGACATGAAGCTGGCTGACGGCCGCACTATCTACGAGTGCATGGGAGATATGTGCGAGAAGTGGGGAGAGGATACAAGAGGTGAATACGGCTATTCCGCAGTAGGCGCAGTCGTAGGAGCAACATATCCCGAAATGCTCACAGAGCTGAGACAGAGACTTCCCCACACAATGTTCCTTGTACCCGGCTACGGCGCTCAGGGCGGCGGAGCAGAAGGCCTCAAGGGCGGATTTGACGCAAACGGCCTTGGAGCTATCGTAAACTCCTCCCGTGCAGTAATGTGCGCTTACAAGAAGGAAGAGTGCGACGAGAGAGACTTCGCTAAGGCTGCAAGAAGAGAAGTCATCCGCATGAGGGATGATATCTGTCAGTATATCAATCTAAAGTAATATAGCTAAGAACTAAGAGCTGAGCTCTTTATATAACGTCCTCTCCACAATGGCGTGGAACAGGGCGCAGTACATCAACTATCCGACCTCTAACAATAACAAGGAGGAATAAAAATGTCATTATTCAACATGGGCAAAAAAGCCTATCTCATGCTTGCTGACGGACAGGTGTTCGAGGGCAGGAGCTTCGGTGCAGAGGGCACTGTTATAGGTGAGGTAGTATTCACTACCGGACTTACCGGCTATCAGGAGACTCTCACTGACCCCAGCTACTACGGACAGATAGTCACACAGACCTTTCCGCTTATCGGAAACTACGGTGTGAACTCACAGGACAACGAGTCCGCAAAGTCCTACGTTACAGGATATATAGTCCGTGAGTGGTGCAATGCACCCTCAAACTTCCGCTGCGAGGGCAACATCAACGACTTCCTGAAGGACCACAACATCGTTGGCATCAATAACATCGACACCCGCCGCCTTACACGTACTATCCGTGAGGTGGGAGTCATGAACGGAGTCATTACCACTGAGGATGTATACGCAAAGAAGGAGGAGCTCCTTGAAAAGATAAGAGCTTTCTCTGTCAGGGACGCTGTAAAGTCAGTCACCAACACTGAGACTCTCACCTATGAGCCGGAGGAAAAGAAGTACCGTGTAGTACTGTTCGATTTCGGCTACAAGCGCAACATCCGTCAGGAGCTCATAAAGCGTGGATGCGAGGTGGTCGTAGTGCCTGCCAACACCACAGCAGAGCAGGTAAAGGAGCTTGCTCCGGACGGCATTATGCTCTCCAACGGCCCCGGAGACCCGGCTGAGAATGTTGAGATAATCGAGAACATCAAGGATATTGAAAAGCTGGGCATACCGATATTCGGCATCTGCCTCGGACATCAGCTCATGGCGCTTGCCAACGGCGGACGCACAGAGAAGCTGAAATACGGCCATAGAGGAGCAAATCAGCCTGTTATCGACCTGGAAAGCGGTCTTACCTATGTTACCAGCCAGAACCACGGCTATGCGGTTATAGGCGACAGTATTGACTCCTCGGTCGGACAAGTTTCACACATCAACGCAAATGACAAGACCTGCGAGGGCATACGCTATACCTCAGTCAACGCATTTACGGTGCAGTTCCACCCGGAGGCCCACGGCGGCCCCCTGGATACATCGTATCTTTTCGATGAATTTGTAAAGAATATGGAAAAGGAGCGTGACTGATATGCCGCTGAGAAAGGATATAAAAAAGGTACTGGTCATCGGCTCAGGTCCTATCGTTATCGGACAGGCAGCCGAATTTGACTACGCAGGCACTCAGGCCTGCCGAGCTCTTCGTCAGGAGGGACTTGAAGTAGTTCTGGTGAACTCAAATCCTGCCACTATCATGACCGACAAGGCCATGGCAGACAAGGTATATATCGAGCCCCTTACACTTGACGTTATAAAGCGCATAATCGAGATAGAAAAGCCGGACAGTCTGCTTTCCACACTGGGCGGCCAGACTGGCCTGACCCTTTCAATGCAGCTTGCAGAGGAGGGCTTCCTGGAGTCCCACAATGTAAAGCTCCTGGGAGCTGACCCCCTGACTATCCATAAAGCAGAGGACAGACAGGCCTTCAAGGACACTATGGAGAAGATAGGTGAGCCTGTTATCCCTTCAAAGGTAGTTGAGACTGTAGAGGACGCTATGGACTTTGCCAAGGTCATAAGCTACCCTGTTATCGTTCGTCCTGCATTCACTCTCGGAGGCACCGGCGGCGGTATCGCCAACAACGAGGAGGAGCTCCACGAGATAGCTACCAACGGACTCCGCCTTTCACCTATCACACAGATACTTGTTGAAAAGTGCATAAGCGGCTGGAAGGAAATAGAGTTCGAGGTCATCCGTGACGCAAAGGGCAACGTTATCACAGTCTGCTCAATGGAGAACTTTGACCCCGTAGGTGTCCACACCGGCGACAGTATCGTTATAGCTCCGGCAGTCACACTTTCTGACAGGGAGTACCAGATGCTCCGTACAGCAGCCATAAACATAATCAAGGAGCTGAAGGTAGAGGGCGGCTGCAACTGTCAGTTCGCACTTCATCCCACCAGCTTTGAGTACGCAGTTATCGAGGTCAACCCCAGAGTTTCACGTTCATCTGCGCTTGCTTCAAAGGCTACAGGCTATCCTATCGCAAAAACTGCCGCAAAGATAGCCATAGGCTACACTCTTGACGAGATAATCAATCAGGTAACAGGCAAGACCTATGCCTGCTTTGAGCCTGCCCTTGACTATGTTGTTATAAAGTTCCCAAAGTGGGCGTTTGATAAATTCGTATACGCCAAGCGTACTCTCGGTACACAGATGAAGGCTACCGGAGAGGTAATGGCTATAGGCACCAGCTTTGAGCAGGCAATGATGAAGGCTGTCCGCTCAATTGAGCTGGGACTTGACACAATGAACCTGAAAAAGCTCGCCAAGCTGTCCACAGAGGAGATAAGAGAGCAGCTCCACGTTATCGACGATGAGCGTTCATTCGTTGTGTTCGAGGCTCTCAAGAGAGGCATAACTCCCGAAGAGATACACGAGATAACCATGATAGACAACTGGTTCCTCTATAAGCTCCTGAATCTTGTTGAGCTGGAGAAGTGGCTTGCAGAGGGCGAGCTTACAGAGGAGAAGTACGATATTGCCAAGCAGTACGGCTACCTTGACTCCACTATCGAGCGTATTTCCGGCCAGAAGTGTCCCAAGCACAAGAGTGCCGTATACAAAATGGTAGATACCTGCGCCGGCGAGTTCAAGGCTGAGACTCCTTACTTCTACTCCACATTCGACGATGAGAACGAGGCAAAGCAGTTCATCGAGCGTACTGACAAGGGTAAGAAGAAGGTAATAGTTTTCGGCTCCGGACCTATCCGTATCGGACAGGGAATCGAGTTTGACTACTGCTCCGTACACTGCGTATGGACCCTGAAGGAGCTGGGCTACGAGGCAGTTATCTGCAACAACAACCCTGAGACTGTCTCCACTGACTTCGACACAGGTGACAGACTTTACTTCGACCCCCTCACCAAGGAGGACGTTGAGTCTATAATCGAGACTGAAAAGCCTTACGGAGTTGTTGTACAGTTCGGCGGACAGACAGCTATCAAGCTCACAAGACACCTCTCAGACATGGGAGTGCGTATCCTGGGAACATCTGCCGACATGATAGATGCCGCAGAGGACAGAGAGCGTTTCGACGAAGTGCTTGAAAAGTGCGGCATCCCCCGTCCGGCAGGCCATACTGTAATGACTACAGAGGAGGCTGTTGCCGCTGCTGAGGACTTAGGCTATCCTGTGCTCCTGAGACCTTCCTACGTTCTCGGCGGACAGAATATGATAATCGCTCACTCCAAGGCAGACGTTATCGAGTACATGGGAATAATCACCAGCCACATGATAGAGAACCCCGTCCTCATCGACAAGTACATGATGGGTACTGAGGTCGAGGTAGATGCTATCTGTGACGGCGAGGACTTCCTCATCCCCGGTATCATGGAGCATATCGAGAGAGCCGGTGTTCACTCCGGAGACTCCATATCCATATACCCCGCACAGCACCTTTCAGACCGTATCAAGCGCATAATCGTTGAGTATACACGCAAGCTGGCCAAGGAACTCAACGTTATCGGACTTGTGAATATACAGTATGTTGTTTACAATCACGAGGTGTACGTTATCGAGGTAAATCCCCGTTCTTCAAGAACAGTTCCCTACATCAGCAAGGTCACCGGAATACCTATGGTGGACATTGCCACAAAGATAATGTTCGGTGCAAAGCTGAAGGACATGGGCTATGAGAGCGGACTCTATCCTGCCGGCGATTATGTTGCAGTAAAGGTGCCTGTATTCAGCTTTGAGAAGCTGACAGACGTTGACACTATGCTGGGGCCTGAGATGAAGTCAACAGGTGAGTGTCTCGGAATCGGCAGAAACCTCCAGGATGCGCTGTTAAAAGGACTTATCGCCGCAGGCTTTGACCTGAAGCGTGAGGGCGGAGTGCTCATTTCAGTCCGTGATACAGACAAGCAGGAGATACTGCCCATAGCTGACAAGTTCGAGCAGATGGGCTTTGAGCTCTATGCCACATCCGGAACACAGTCCGTGCTCCACAGGAACATGATAGCCGCACATCTTGTACGGAAAATATCCGAAGGAGAGCCAAATGCGGTAACACTTCTGGAGAGCGGAAAGATACATTATGTCATATCCACATCAGCGAAGGGACGTCTGCCTGAGCGTGACAGCGTAAAGATGCGCCGCAAGTCCATAGAGCGTTCAATATGCAGTCTCACAGCTATCGACACAGCCAAGGCCCTTGTGAAGGTGCTGGAGTCCGGCAGGACTATCAATGACGTGGAATTGATAGATATTACAAAAATCTGACCTCTTATATGTGTAAAACGTGGCATTTTGGCTTAAATGCTTGACATTGAGCCTTTACAATGGTATAATTTTTTATGCGAAATATTGTTTTCTTAGGGGGTTCATATGGCTTTAGTAAATTCAAAATGCTATTATTGTAATAGTCCCGTTCAGGTGGAAAGCGAGAAGGATGCGTGGATATGCCCTGAATGCGGCGAGCCGTTCATAGTTGAGAAGTCTATAAGACTTTCAAGACGTGAGCACGTCAGAAATAAGAAAAGAGTCCTCGTGACCCCGGTAAGGGCGGTCAGCCAGGATCGTGTGGAGCCTGAGGCAAAGGCACCTGAGGCTCCAAAACCGGAAGTAAAGCCGGAGGTCAAGGCACCTGGGGCTCCCAAGCCGGAAGTAAAGCCGGAGGTCAAGGCGCCTGAGGCACCCAAGCCGGAAGTAAAGCCGGAGGTCAAGGCACCTGAGGCACCCAAGCCGGCAGCAAAACCGGAGGTCAAGGCACCTGAGGCTCCAAAACCGGAAGTAAAGCCAGAGGTCAAGGCACAGGAGGCACCCAAACCGGAAGTAAAGCCAGAGGTCAAGGCGCCTGAGGCACCCAAGCCGGAAGTAAAGCCGGAGGTCAAGGCACCTGAGGCACCCAAGCCGGAAGTAAAGCCAGAGGTCAAGGCACCTGAGGCACCAAAACCGGCAGCAAAGCCAGAGGTCAAGGCGCCTGAGGCACCCAAGCCGGAGGTAAAGCCAGAGGTCAAGGCACCTGAGGCTCCCAAACCGGAAGTAAAGCCGGAGGTCAAGGCACCTGAAGCACCAAAACCGGAAGTAAAGCCGGAGGTCAAGGCACCTGAGGCTCCCAAAGCACCGGCACGTTCGAGCATTGAGATAGAAAACGGTGTGCTCATCAAGTACTCCGGTTCGGCAGAGGTCCTCGAACTCCCTGCTACAGTCCGGAAAATAGGCGATAATGCTTTTGAGGACTGTTCTACTATCACTAAGATAAAGCTCCCGGACGGTCTCTACGAGATCGGCGGATATGCGTTCAGAAACTGCGTTAACCTCAGAGAGATCATCATCCCTGACAGCCTTTCAAAGATAGGTCCCTGGGCATTCAGAGGATGCGAAAAGCTGGAGTCAGTTTCGCTTACCAACAATATAACTGTCATCGCAGACTGCGTATTTGCAGAGTGCGAGAGCCTCAGGACTATAGATATGTCCAATAAGATATCGGAGATAGGTGCATTTGCGTTCAGCGGATGTAAGAGCCTGGAATCCATATGGCTCCCCAACACCATATCCCAGATAGGCAAGTATGCATTCTCAGGCTGCGAGACCCTCACCAAGATAGAGGTGCCGGACGGCGTTTCCACTATCAATGAGAGAACATTTGCCGGCTGTACTAACCTTTCCGAGGTACAGCTCCCGAATTCCCTGCGTACGATCGGCCAGTTCGCCTTTGCAGACTGTGTCTCACTGAGAAGGATAGCTATACCCTTTGCAGTTACATCAGTAGACGGATTCAGAGGATGCACAGGGCTGAGAGTCGTAGAGCTGCCGTCAAAGGTAACATTTGTAGGCGATTTCAGCGGATGTACAAATCTTGAGATGATAAAGATACCGGGCTCAGTTGTGAAGATAGACAGCGTTTTCAGCGACTGTCCCAAGCTCATGACTATCTCATGGCCTAATGTTCAGGATAATCTCAGCAGATTCCCTGCATATCAGGAGAAGGTCTACGCTGACCGCAGAGCCGAAGGAAAGTGTGTATACTGCGGAGGAGATTTCAAGCTCATAGGCAAGACCTGTAAGGTCTGCGGAAAGAAAAAGGACTATTGATCTGTAAGCTGCCGTTCAGGGCCAGTCCCGGCGGCAGTTTTTTATGCTCATCAAAAAGGAGAATATATGAAAAGAACAAAGCTCACAGCAATTGCCGCCGCACTGCTCATTGCAGGGACCTCTGTTTCCTGCGGCAGCAAGAAAAGCTCAGATACCAGCTCATCGGAACAGGAGACAACTGCGGCCGTAACAGCGGAGCCTTCAGAGGAAACTACAGCCGAAGGAACAGAGACTTCATCTGCCGAAGTCACAACTGCTCCTGCGGAGACGACTGCTCCCCAGACTACCACCGCAGCCGAGACTACAGCGGCAGCTACAGAGTCCGCAGCAGATGCTCCGAAAGCTGCCGACGGCTACACTGACAGTATAGCCATAGCTCAGGATTTCTACAAAGCCTACCTTGACCATGACCCGGAGAAGGTCTATTCCATGTTTGATACAGAGGAGATAAAAGGCTACAATGCCCTTATGAAGGATGAGCTTGACGGCCAGGACCCTGAGAAGGTATTCAGCAAGAGCGTCATAGTTGATGCTATAGGACAGTCCATGGATTCAATAAGTGAGATAATGGCTGCATACAGCGATTCTCCCGGAGATACATGGTCGGTGCCTGTTACAGCGGACGACATTGAGGAACCGGAAAAGGAAAGTCTTGACGAATTCAACGGCGACCTGAAAACCAAGTATACCCAGGCCGCAGTTATAAATTATATTTTCTACCGAAACTCCGCCAACGAGGAGGCCTTCACCGGTAATTCCAGTGCATACCTCATGAGAGACGGTAAATGGTATCTCTCATTTTCCAGCCTTATGCAGAGCGAGCTGCTGAATTACATCGACCTGTAAAACATCTCTGCCGGGCTCCCGGCGCTTATACAGGAGTTTTGAAATATCTGTACCATAAGAAAGATCCACCAGGACCAAATGGAAGTTCAGGTGGATCTTTTTGTTTTTAAAAACGATCACTGTTTCTGCACGAATGAAATGCATCAGCAGTCAGGCTCCGGCAAGCAAATGAGACTTTTCAAGAGCGGTTATTTCTGTAACACTTTTTTGTATGTATTCTTATGCTTCAACATCGCTCAGCTTTCCACATCCGCTCTGTACAAATGAGCACTGAGCGGAAAATGTGCTGAATGGGATACTTACTTGTTACCATTTGTACAGCTCCTTTCCTGTGGGTATGTATATATTATAACCTGCTTTTCACTGTTTGTCCAATCTGAAAATTTTATCAGGAACTATAAAAACAGGCTATACTTCGGCTTATATGTTATAGTTATCCTCCAGTGCGTCGAGAAGTCCGTATTCGAGGAGTATCTCTTCAAGACGTTCCTGAGTCAGGGGTTTCGGGATGACGAACTGTGTGTTCTCTTCGATTTTTCTTGCAAGCTCACGGTATTCGTCAGCCTGATGTGCGTCAGGCTTGTGGTCGATGACAGTCTTTTTGTGTATCTCCGCACGCTGTACCTCGTTGTCACGGGGAACAAAGTGGATGAGCTGAGTTCCGAGCTCCTTTGCAAATGCCGCTACAAGCTCACGTTCACGGTCAACATTACGGCTGTTGCAGATTATACCGCCGAGGCGGACGCCGCCCTGCTTTGCATATCTTGCAATACCCTTTGAGATGTTGTTTGCCGCATAGAGAGCCATCATCTCACCGCTTGCAACGATGTATATTTCCTTTGCCTTACCCTCACGTATAGGCATTGCGAAACCTCCGCAGACAACGTCGCCGAGAACGTCGTAGAATACGTAATCAAGGTCATCTGTGTATGCACCGAGACGTTCAAGAAGTCCGATAGATGTGATGATACCACGTCCTGCACAGCCTACACCGGGCTCAGGACCGCCTGATTCAACGCAGCGTGTACCGCCGTAGCCTTCCTTGAGGATGTCCTCAAGCTCAATGTCCTCGCCGTTCTCACGGAGGGTATCAAGGACCGTTCTCTGAGCAAGTCCGCCGAGAAGCAGTCTTGTGGAGTCAGCCTTAGGGTCGCAGCCAACGACCATGACCTTATTTCCACGCTCAACAAGTCCTGCTGTGAGGTTCTGGGTGGTTGTGGACTTGCCGATGCCGCCCTTTCCGTATATTGCTATCTGTCTTATTTCCTTAGCCATTTTTATTCACCTTTCATTCTTGTATTCTGGGGGTAAACTGTACCGCTGCGAGCAGAGAAAAGCAGCGGCACAGTACAGGATAAAGTTCCTGCGGACATGAAACTGTCATCCGTGTGAGAATGTATCCTTATGTGCGATACGCTTCAGATATATCTGGTCACCGTAGTCCTTTTCACCTGGGACTCCGATAGCGTCCGCACGGCATCTCTGACAATGTCTGAATACATCTATATATTTTGAAGCCCTTGCCCTGACCTCCTCTATCTGAGCACAGGTGGGTTCGGGATAGTCTTTCAGTTCGTTCTGAGGGATGAGCGGGATAATGTTGTATATCGAAGCACCTGCCTCTTTCACAGTTTTGGCTATCTCCTCGATATGCTGGTCATTTATGCCGATAACAAGCACTGTATTGACCTTTATTGTAATGCCTGCGGCACTTACCTTGCGTATTCCTTCAAGCTGATTCTTAATGAGTATCTCAGCCGCTTCGACACCTGTATAGTGCCTGCCGTGATAAAGGATACCACGGTTCAGCTTTGCCTCGATTTCAGGGTCAACAGCATTGACTGTCACAGTCAGAGAGTCGATGTCGGTCTCAATTATCTCGTCCGCTTTTTCTGCAAGGAGAAGTCCGTTTGTGCTCATGCACTTCACAAGTCCGGGGAACTCTTTCTTTATAAGCCGGAACGTTTCAAGTGCGTAGTCCGATGCAAGGGTATCTCCCGGACCTGCAATTCCTGCGACCTTTATGGCAGGGCAGAGTTCAAGAGAACGTTTTATTACATCTATCGCTTCCTCAGGTTTTATCACCGTTGATGCAACTCCGGGACGCTTTTCGTAGTCGTTGATGCGCCTGTCACAGAAACGGCACTCGATATTGCAGGTGGGGCTTATGGGAAGATGTATCCTGCCTGTTGAGCCCTTTTTTCCCCTTGCATAGCAGGGATGCTTGTCGGTCAGTTCTTCGTAGGATATTGCCATTCGTCCACCTCCCACAGCTTATCAGCTATTATTTTTTCGATAAGCGGCTCAATGGGAAATGGTGCCTCGTAGACCGTAAGTCCACGGCTTTCAAGCTGCTGAGATGCACCCCTGCCTATCTTTGCCACAAGTACTGCATGAACATCACTGAGAACTTCTGTTACCTTATCAAAGGATGAGTCCTCATGGTAGTGTCCCTGGCAGACACGCTCAACTTCTCTTGTGCCGCTGTATTTATATGTATTATCGTCTATTTCGATTATATGAAATCTCTCTGCATGACCGAAATGCTGATTCACGACGATGCCGTCAGTAGAAGCGACAGCTATTCTGTACGCCATAGTATCACCTCGTTATTTACCGCCGACTGCGGCTGAGTATATCCTTTCAAGGAGAGTGAATGCTCCACGGTAGCCGATATATGTCTTGTTTATGGTGACTTCCTCTGTTGTGGGAGGGCCTACCTCTATGAGCAGACCGCCCTTTTCAGCGGCAACATCGCTCTCCCATGTAGTGCCGAGGATAAGAGGCACTCCTGAGCCGAAATCCACAGTCCTCAGCGATTCCTCCACAAGGTAGCCGTCCTCTATGAATTCAGGCTCTACTGAAACATCCTCTGCGATATTGTGGAAGTATTCAGCTATTTTCTCTCTGTATCTGGGCGGAGGATTGTCCGTGATTATCTGCTTTACGGGTATCATTCCTATCTGTGAAGCGAGGAATTTCGTATAGGCGAGCGTATACGAACTGTCACCGATGACCGCAAACTGTGAGGGAAGTCCGAACCAGTATTCCGAGAAAAATTCGGCAAAGTGTTCGAGAAAGTAATAGTAGAGCTGTGACTCTTCCTTGATGAATGCCTCTGACTTGCGCTTGCTGATACCTGCAAATTCCACCACCCTGCGGATGAAAGCAGTTGTCGCTTCCTCGCCTATGGGTATCTCAGGGATGTGCAGATAGGGCTGACCGTACTTTCTTTCAAGGAGTTTTGCGGTCTTTAAGCCGACCCATGGAGATATGACCAGATTGAACTGTGCCTTCGGAATATTCTTCCACTCCTTTGCACCGCCGCTCTGAGGGCCGAACAGTACGTTTACTTTCAGTCCGGATGCTCTGAGGATGCGGACGATCTCAAGGTAATCTCCTCTCCAGTTCTGATGAAAATATGGGACATCGAACCAGAGATTAACGAGTCCCTGTTCCTTTTCGCCGTCATATTCGCCCACATACTGGTTGATTATGGACTCCACAACTATCTCATGACCTGTCAGGTTGGTACCTTTAAATCCGCCTGTTTCAGCGTGAACGATGGGAAATCCCTGTTCCTGATATTTACGGACTACGCTCTCCACATTGTCACCGATAAGCTCTCCGGAACAGCCTGTGAGGACTACATACAGGTCGCCTTTCAGTACAGCAAGGGAGGACTTTATAAGGTCATCCAGCTTCTTGTCACCGCCGAAAACTATATCATTTTCGCCCACATTGGCACTTGGCACGTTTCCGCCGCCTGCACCTGCCGAGCCTTGAAATCCGTTATCAAAGCTGATAAGGAAGAACTGCTTGTACATACATCCGGGACCGCAGTTTGCAATGGGAACTCCGCCTTTTATTGCTGCAACTGTATATGCTGCACCCACTGTACATCCGTAATGGGGATGTACTATCGTGCCGCTTTTAGTTTTTGTATCTGCCATTTTTATGCACCCTTCTTCTTTAACTTTTTATCAAGAGCCTTGTCTATGACTTCCGGCTCTTTTGAGAGGATGAACGGGTCATCCTGGGACTGCCACCACTTTGTATAAGGCAGCTCAACGTGACGCTGAAGCACCTGATTAAAGCGCTTTCTTGCCAATATATCAAGGAGTATCTCTCCTGTTCTTATCATGCCGTCATAGCCGACGGGGATGTGCTCATCGCCCATTGCAAGTGCCGGTATACCCAGCTTTGCGGCTTCCGGAGCAAGTCCCTGGTGACGTATTATAACGAAATCGGTCCTGACTCTTCTGAACACCTGAGGAAGCTGATAAGCCTGAGTTTTGCTGACAGTATAGTAGGGGATGTCGCCGTATTCCTCAACAAGATTTTTAAGGGAGTTCTGGTTCTCACCGCCGCCGTCGTACACAGGGTCATGGTGGAATACTACTGAGCCGTCAACTTCTATGCCAAGCTCATCAAGTATCCTCGGCATCACTCTTTCGTGCTCTGACTTTATGTATTCCTCAGTCTCTTTTTCCTTTCCGACTATTCTGGCAATTGCACGAAGCCATGCATCCGTTCCTGCAAAGCCGTAGGGCTGTGGAGCGTCTATCTGCGGAACACCGAAATGCTGTTCCAGAACAGTTGCCATATATGAGCCGAGAGTGTGGCAGAATGTGGAGGTCGCCACCGCTTCTGATGCCTGTTCGAGCTCTGCATAATTTGCACAGTCTATCATGTAATTCACACGCAGTCCCAGCGGCTTGAGGATATCCGTGAAGTAGTCAGTGCCCCACAGCGCTACGATGTTTATGAGGTCCTTCTGCTTCTTCGGGTTCCTGTTTACTATTTTCTGAGCCACACCGTGCTGAGATATGTCAAAACCGGTGCTCCAGTGCTTTGAGCGGAATCCTTCACAGTGAAGCGGGATTATCGGTACACCGACTTCGGGCTCCATTTCATCTGCGATACTGTCTATATCCTCACCGATTATAGCGGTAGCACAGGCCATTGAGATGAATATAGCCTTCGGGGAAAAGCGCTCCTTAGCGTCCCTTATAGCCTGTCTCAGCTTGTCGCTTGCACCGAACACCATGTCTTTTTCAAGGAGGTTTGTGCAGAATATCCTGAGATTCTGAACGGGCTTATGTCTGCGGGTAAGTCCCATTTTGAATGCAAGATTGAACCACGCATTGTCAGCCGCACAGCCGATGGGTGAGTGCTGTATAAGTATGCAGTCTGTGAGATTTCCTATCTGACATTCCACGATAGCATTGGCACACATGGTCTGCTGATTCAGCGGAGTTTTAAGCTCGCACAGGCGACAGGCTTTGCTGCCGTTTCCGGGGCAGCCTCCATGCTTTGGACTGTCTCCGCCCTTCTTTTTTTCTTTTCTTCCTTCGTAGTCCGACTCCTCAACAAGCTCGGATGCCGCACCGTCCCATGCGATGATAGTACCGAGACGCATTTCACGGTTTTCAACGCTGGTCATTTCAAGATTTATTTTCTTAGCCATTATCTGTTCTCCTTTGCTTTGG
>CACWPR010000057.1 GCA_902762855.1 Ruminococcus flavefaciens | reverse complement strand
CTCACAGGGGGACTGGCCTCCTGCGGCAGCGGAGATGATGATAACGATAAGGGCTCATCTGCCGGCGGTGCTAAGCTCAGCGGTGAGTACTGTACTATCATGTCTCTTATGGGACGCAAAATGCCCGATGATATATCACTTGACGATTATCTTGAAGAGTCCAGAAACGACTATGCAGGTGTTGATTTCAAACAACTCGACTTTGATGGCAGTGATTTTGAAATGACTGAATCACAATTAGGAGGAAGGATACTCAAAATATACAAAGGCAGCTGCAAGGTCAAAGACGGTAAGATAGTTTTCAACTATAAGACTACAACTGTTGATAATAACGGTGAAAAGGAAGTCTATGAAAGTCTATGATGTGGCTGACGGAGTGCCGGATGATGACGGAAGTAAACAAGCCAGGATACAGGCCGGTTTGGTAAAAAAAATGCAGACATTAAATGAGACAGGCACATACTATCAATATGTGGGCAACAGGATAGATTTCAGTGACAGATATATCGCTTACAATATCCTGCCTAAGGTGGTGCAGAATGTTTTTGGTTCCATTAAGCGTGACGACACCCCGGTGTATCTCTACCCCGTGGATGACCTCATCTGCGTTCCTACCTACGGTACTGAGCTGGACGGCAGCTACAAGTACGGCAAGGACTTCACTATCGTTTACAACGCTATGGACACCTGCCTGGAGGATGAGTATTCCCGGTACAATCTCTTCCAGAACGATAGCTCCAGGAACAATTTGAAAACTTTCATTGAGAAACAGCTCGGCAGTACCGACGATACCCGGATAGAATTTTCCGGCGGAAAGTGGAAGTGGTACAACAGCGCCGGAGAGCTCATCAACGACGGCATCTACAAGGAGAGCGAGGAGTACAAGGGCCTTATCGCTTTGTTTGTGACTGAGGAGTCAGCAAACCCGGATGAGTATTACATCTCAATGAGCCCCGAATTCCTTTACCTCAGCGGCGGCGAAGTATGGCTGCCATATATGATGAAAGCAGAATGATTCTATAAAGGAGGAATACTATGTCAAATGTAAAACAAATTTCAGTATTCGTGGATAACAAGCCGAATCAGGCGGCAGGTGCTATGAGAGTCATCAAGGACAGCGGAGTGAACCTCCGTGCCCTCAGCCTTGCCGATACTGCGGACTTCGGCATAATCAGGCTCATCGCCAACGACACCGAAAAGGCCGTTGACGCTCTCAGAGCCGCTTCCTATGCAGTAAACGTCACAGAGGTGTGCACTATCTCTATCCCCGACGCTCCCGGTCAGCTCAGCCGTGTGCTGGACGCTCTCGGCAGCGACGGCGTAAATGTGGAATATATGTATTCCTTCCTCGGCGCCTCCGACAGAGCTGTGTCCTTCGTCATCCGTGTGGACGACAATGCCCGTGCCGGAAAGACCTTTGAAAAGTACGGCGTTATTCAGCTTACCGAAAATGATATAGCTGAAATGTAAACTTTGCACAAATCCTTTTGGCATAGCCAATTTTGTTTTGAAAACGCTTGACAAAAATCCCCACCATGTTGTATAATAATTACAGCGTTTAACGAGAAAATTTTCCGACAGGAGTGATGAATAATGGGAATTCTCGATAAATTCAATGACGTAAGCAGGGGTGTGTCTGAAAAGACCAAAAACATCTCCGAGGGTAATAACCTGAAGAGAAAGATCCTCTATGAGGAGGAAAGAATCGTTGAGATATTTACCGATATCGGTAAGAAGTATTATAAAAACCCTAACGAAGACCCGGCAGCTCTCAAGGTCCTTTGCGATGACATCGACACAAGACGCAGAAGGATCAAGAAGATGAGATATGAGCTCAACCAGATCAGAGGCTACAAGGAGTGCCCTAAGTGCGGCGCAGAGGTAAACGACAGGTTCCAGTTCTGCGGACGCTGCGGTGCAAGACTTCCCGATATGGATGATGATGATTTCATGTCCCTTGAACCCAACGACTACTATACAGAAAGCAGCAACAATTTCTTTAACGCAGATTCAAATAAGAATTATTGAACCAAATGAGCTCAGGCTGTTCTGATATTTCCGGAACAGCCTTGCTTTTTTAATGCTATGAAAAAATTCAGTATTTTTCTCTATACAGCAGCAGTTCTGCTGTTTTCAGGGGTGACCTCCCTGTGGGCGGACTCCGCTCTGCCTGGGGCGGTGAAGGTCATTTTCACTGTCATTTCCTCGGTGTGGTTCCTGGAAACTATCGCCCTGGGACTGCCTGCACCCGGTCAGAGTCCCCGTCTGAGAAGGCTCGGCAGGGGCGCCGATATGATAGCCGCCGGAGGTATCTCCGCTCTTGCGTCCGCTGTGCTGGTCATGGTCTGGCTCACAAGGACCTCCGCCGGCACCGCCGTCAGGATAACCGGTGCTGTGGTCCCCTTCGTGGCCGCAGGACTTCTGGTGTTCGCCGGCATGGTGAGAGTCCTCATCAGCGCCAGACAGCTTAAAATAGCCGAATACGCTTTGCTCATCTTCTTCTGGTGGATGCCGGCGGTGAATATCTTCCTGGTGGTGAGAGCCTATAAGACCGCCCGGAGAGAGTTCATCACGGAGTCCGACAGGCTGGAGCTGGACTCCGCAAGAGCTGAGTCCGCTGTGTGCAGCACAAGGTACCCGGTGCTGCTGGTACACGGCATCTTCTTCCGTGACTGGCAGTACGTCAACTACTGGGGACGCATCCCCGCTGTGCTCATAAGGAACGGCGCAAGAGTTTTCTACGGCAGACAGCAGTCGGCACTTTCAGTGCCGGACAGCGCTCAGGAGGTCCGCAGGGCCATTGAGGAGGTGCTGGCGGAGACAGGTGCGGAAAAGGTCAACATCATCGCCCATTCCAAGGGCGGCCTGGACTCACGCTATGCCATAAGCTGTCTGGGTATGGATAAGTACGTGGCAACTCTCACTACTATAAATACCCCTCACAAGGGCTGCGACATGGTGGACTACCTGCTGAAAAGGGTCCCCAGGGGAGCAGTGGACTTCATCGAGAGGCGGTACAACAGGATATTCTCCAAGCTGGGAGACTCCGCCCCGGACTTCCTTGCAGGAGTCAGGGACCTGAGCGCAGAAAAGGCGAAGTCCTATGACAGCCTGATGCCGGACTCGCCGGAGGTCTCCTACAGGAGCGTGATGTCGGTGATGAGCAGGGCAGGGTCCGCAGGATTCCCTCTGAACATCGGGTATCGGCTCATAAAGAAGCTCAACGGTCCCAACAATGACGGTCTGGTGTGGGAGGAGTCCGCAAAGCACGGGAGCTCCTACAGGCTGGTGACTACTGCCCGGAAGAGGGGAGTCAGCCACGGCGACGTCATTGACCTTATGAGAGAGAACATCGAGGGGTTCGACGTAAGGGAATTTTACGTTGAGCTGGTGTCCGGGCTGAGATCCGAGGGGTTCTGAAATACCCTGCGGATAGCGGAGCAGATGAAGTAGGCAGGTATGCAGAGTATGAACCAGTAGAGCGAGAAAAACAGGCATATCTGGCCGAGAAAATTAAAGGGGAGGTCGGAATAATCCCAGACGTCCCAGTGCATGATAAGGTTATCGAAGATACCCACGGGGAGCTCCACCGCAGTAATGAGGAGGGCTCCGGAGAGACAGTGTTTAAGGAGCGGGAGCGTTCTGCGGCGGTTCAGGGAATAGAGCAGAGCGAGGATAAGACCGCCGGTGAGACACATGGTCCAGTGGGTATAGCCACGGCCGGCAATTTCTACGAGAGCGTAGAGGAAAAAGCCCATAAGGAAGGCGAAGAAAGGTTCGTGGGGTTTCATGGTAACACCTCCAAAAGAAAAAAATAAAAAAACGCCGAAGGCGGCAAATAATGGGATTCTAAAGGGGGTTCCCCCCTTTAGCAGGTAGGTGTGCGAGGGAGGGCGGCGCCCTCCCTAAGAAGGAGTAAAACGAGCGAAGCAACGTTTTACGGACCGCTTGCATTGGTTCCCTCGGCTTGACCGACGAAGTAATTATGCCGGTCTCCGCCGGGGTCACTCCCTCTGGACTCCCGTTGCCTGGTGTTTTTTCTTTTTTATTATTTGTTATTGTTAAGCATATATACAGTTAAAAGGAGTAAGATAATATGCGAAAAAGCTGCATTTTAATGCATATTTCCAGCCTGCCCTCAGAGTACGGCATCGGCAAAATGGGAAAACACGCTTTCTCTTTCGTGGATTTCCTCAAAAAAGCTCAGGTGAAATGCTGGCAGATACTGCCCCTCTCACCTACAAGCTACGGCGATTCCCCCTATCAGTCCTTCTCCGTCAATGCCGGAAATCCCTATTTCATCGACTTCGAGATACTCGAAGGCGACGGCCTCCTCGAACACCATGAGTTCGCTTCACTCACCTGGGAGTCCTCCCCTGATAAGGTTGACTACAGTGTCATCTATGACCACTGCTTCGACGTCCTCAGACTCGCCTACTCCCGCTTCAAACCTGCTAAATTCCCCGATTATAAGCGGTTCTGCGATGAGAATAAGTCCTGGCTGGAGGACTACGGTCTCTTTATGGCCCTGAAGTCCCAGAACGGCGGCGCCCCTTGGTATGAGTGGGAGCCCGACCTTGCTATGCACCGCCCTAAGGCCGTCACCGCCGCTAAAAAGTCACTCAAAAAAGAGATAGGCTTCTATAAGTTCATCCAGTTCCAGTTCACAAGACAGTGGTCTGAACTGAAAAAATATGCCAACGACAACGGCATCGAGATAATCGGCGACATCCCCATTTACTGCGCCCTCGACAGCGTGGAGGTCTGGGCTGACCACAAGCTGTTCTGGCTTGACCGCAAACGCAGACCCGTCTGCGTGGCAGGCTGCCCTCCCGACGACTTCTCACCTACCGGCCAGCTCTGGGGAAATCCCCTCTATGACTGGGACTACCACAAAAAAAACGGCTTCAAATGGTGGATAAACCGCATAAAGACCGCCGCTCAGCTCTATGATATTGTCAGGATAGACCATTTCAGAGGGTTCGAGAGTTACTACACCATCCCCTTCGGAAACGAGGACGCTACTGTGGGCGAGTGGAAAAAAGGCCCCGACTGCGAGCTCTTCGCCGCCGCTGAGGAAAAGCTGGGACCCCTCAATATCATCGCTGAGGACCTGGGCTTTCTTACCCCGGAGGTCAGGGAGATGCTGGACAAGTGCGGCTACCCCGGCATGAAGGTGCTCCAGTTCGGCTTTTCGGACGGGGAGAACGAGTACCTGCCCCATAACTTCAAGTCCTCCAACTGCTTTGCCTATACGGGTACCCACGACAACGAGACCCTCAACGGCTGGGTGGAGAGTATGGACAAAAAGTCCCTGAAATTCGCCAAACAGTACCTTAACGTCAAGAAGAAAAAGGACATCCCCATGGCTGTGGTAAGAGCCGCCTGGGGCAGTGTGGCTATGGTTGCCTGCGCTCAGATGCAGGACTTCCTGGACAGTCCCGGCGAGGACAGGATGAACACTCCCTCCACCCTCGGCTGCAACTGGCAGTTCAGGACCAGGGAGAGCGACTTCACCCCGGAGCTTGCAAAGTCTATCCGCAGGCTGAACCGGCTTTACAACAGATAAAGAGATGAACCGAATGGAGTTTTTAAAATGGATAAGAAAGTTTTTATTGAAAAATTTACAGGCAGACTTCCCCGTGATGTGAAGTCCGCTACACCTCAGCAGTTACACAACGCCCTGGGTGACACTATCATGGAAATGTACGGTCCCCAGTGGGAAAAGTCCCGTCAGGAACACCTCTCCAAGCGCCGTGCCGCCTACCTCTCAATGGAGTTCCTCGTGGGCAGGCTGGTCTACAATAACCTCCTCTGCCTGGGCATCTACGACGATGTGGACTCCGCTTTCAGAGAGCTGGGTCTGGACCTTGCTGACCTTGAAGAAATTGAGGACGCCGCTCTCGGAAACGGCGGTCTGGGACGTCTTGCCGCCTGCTTCCTCGACAGCGCCGCCACTCTCGGTCTCCCACTGGACGGCTACGGCATCCGCTACAAGTACGGCCTCTTCAAGCAGTCTATCGTGGACGGCTTCCAGAAGGAGGACATCGACGACTGGACACGTTACGGCGACCCCTGGTCAAAGCGCTGTGAACAGGACACCGTCCTCATCAGGTACAGCGGCCAGACCGTAAAGGCCGTTCCCTATGATATGCCCGTTTTCGGCTGTAAGACTGAGAATATCGGCACTCTCCGCCTGTGGCAGGCAGAGCCGGTGAAGGAGTTCGACTTCGACACCTTCAACAAGCAGGACTACCTGGAGGCCTCAAAGGAGAAGATATTTGCCGAGGACATCTCCCGTGTGCTCTACCCCAACGACGACACCAACGAGGGCAAGAAGCTCCGCCTGAAACAGCAGTACTTCTTTAGCTGTGCGTCACTGACGGACATACTCCGCAAGCATAAGGCTCAGTTCGGCAGTCTGGAGGGCCTGGAGGACCACATCTCCGTACAGCTCAATGACACTCACCCCGTCATCTCTGTCCCGGAGCTCATCAGACAGCTCGTTGACAACGAGGGCTATACCTTCGACAGAGCCCTTGAAATAGCTAAGAAGGTGTTCAACTACACCAACCACACCGTTATGCAGGAGGCTCTCGAAAAGTGGTACACCGGACTGGTGGAGGAAGTCCTGCCGAGGATATATGAGATAATCATTCAGATAAACGAGGCTCTCATAGCTGAACTGTATGCCGCTGACGTACAGAAGGACGCTATCGGCCGCATGAAGATAATAAAGGGCGCCCTCATCCATATGGCAGACATGGCCTGCTATGCCTCCGGCCATATCAACGGAGTTGCGGAGATACACACCCAGATACTCAAGGATACCGTCCTTGCCGACTGGTTCGCATACTGCCCGGAGCGTTTCCGCAACGAGACCAACGGCATCACTCAGCGCCGCTGGCTGGCACTTTGCGACCGTGAGCTCTCCGCCCTCATCACGGAGCTCCTCGGTGACGACTCCTGGACCGTTGACCTCAGCCGTCTGAAGGAGCTGGAAAAGTACGCTGACGACCCCGGAGTCCTGGGACGGTTCATAGACATCAAGCAGGCGAAAAAGACTCAGCTCGCAGAGTTCATCAGCGCAAGGGAGTCCGTGGACATCGACCCCGGCTCAGTTTTCGACATCCAGATAAAGCGCCTTCACGAGTACAAGCGTCAGCTCCTCAATGCCTTCTCTATCCTCTGGATATACTACGGCATCAAGGACGGCTCCATAAAGGACTTCACTCCCACCACCTTCATTTTCGGAGCAAAGTCCGCACCGGGCTACAGACGGGCCAAGGCCATAATCAAGTATATCAACGAGGTGGGACGGATAGTTTCCTCCGACCCTGACACCCGTGACCTCATCAGGGTGGTGTTCGTCCAGAACTACAACGTCAGCTACGCTGAAAAGCTGGTGGCTGCCGCAGACGTTTCCGAGCAGATCTCCACAGCAGGCACTGAGGCCAGCGGTACCGGAAATATGAAGCTCATGCTCAACGGAGCTGTCACACTGGGCACCTACGACGGCGCCAACATCGAGATAGTTCAGGAGGCCGGCGAGGAGAACAACTACATCTTCGGCGCAAGAGTGGAGGAACTGGAGGAGATAGTCCCGGAGTACGACAGCCGCAGGGTCTTTGCGGAGGATGCCATGATAAGAAAGGTAGTCTCCTCTCTGATAGACGGCACCGTGTCCGACGGCGGCAGCGGCGATTTCCGGGAGCTCTACCTCTCACTTCTCGACGGTGCAAGCTGGCACAGCCCTGACCACTACTACCTCCTTGGAGACATCCGCAGCTACGTGGACACAAAGCTCCGCTGCATAAGGGACTACAGTGCAGACAGAGCGGCCTTTGCAAGGAAGCAGTGGCTCAATATGTGCAATGCCGGAAAGTTCAGCTCAGACCGCACCATTGCGGACTACGCAGAGAACATCTGGAACATAAAGTAAAGGCAACACCACACAATCTTTGTGCGGTATTGCCTGAAAGAAAGGGGAGGCTCCGGCCTCCCTTTTGATGTATGGCGAAAAAAAGACGGCTCTGTGGCCGTCTTTTCATTTTATGCTGTTTTTCCGCTGCCGGAAGGACTCTCAAAGTCCCTTATTTCTTCTTCATTTTGAGCATCTTGTACACGAACAGCTCAACGGAGATAAGTCCTATGACTGCGGCTCCGGAGATAATGGCTATCTTGCCGATGTCGCCCTTGTCCTCGTCCTCGTCGTCGTCGCTGCTGCGGCTCTTCTTCGTAGTCTCAGTCTCTTCCTCGTCATCGGTGGTCCTGCTCTTCCTGGTGGTAGGCTCTTCCTTTTCTGTAGTCGGCTCCTCCTCGTCCTCATCAGGCTCGGAAGGCTGGGATGAAGGTGTCAGGTCTGCCTCGGCCTCCTCAAAGTAGGTGCTTGCGTCGCCCACTGTGATGCCGCCGTTCTCTGCGGCTGTGAAGCCTGCTATCCATGCAAGGGATGCGTTCCAGTTTATAGTACACTCGTTCACTGACCATGCCTCGATGTGGTCCATGTAGCACTTCTGGGGTGCTATCTCGCCCTTCTTCCAGCCGGAACCTCTTACCCAGGGGTCCTGCATTCCGGAGTTGGGTCCTCCTGAGAGAACTCCTGCCGGTGCGCTGGGGAAGGTCTCGTCTACCTGGTGTGACCAGTACCTGTGGTGGGGATTCTCAACTGCGTGGTAGCCGTAGCCGGTAACGTAGGAGGTGTCCATTGCGTTGCGGCCAAGGAGGTAGTCCATTCCGCCCAGCACGCCGTCCATGTACTCGTCCTCGCCGGTGGAGAGGAAGGCATAGGCCATTACTATGGAGTTGTCTGCAACAAATGAATTTGAGCCCCACAGATAGCCCTTGTCGGAGTCGTTGTAGCTCAGGGTGCTCGCTCCGTAGGGGAGGCCGTAGCCCTGTGAGCTCTCCAGCTTTATATAGCGGTCTGCGGCGGATATGATGCTCTCGTTCACTGTGTCCTCGTCGGAGGAGGAGAGGTTTCCGGAGGTGTTGAGGGCAAGGCTGAATGTGCCGAGTGCGGCGGTGTTGCCCCAGTCAAAGCTGCCTACGGTGTCAACGCTCTCGCCGCCGTCCAGTGTGGTGGGGACTTCCAGAGCGCCTTCAAAGTCCTGCATATCCTCGTAGTAGCTGTCGTCGCCGGTAGTGAGGAAGAGCTCGCAGGCTGCCCAGTAGAACTCGTCGTCCACATAGTCGTCGCCGTAGGCTCCGCCGCCGGATGCGCTGTCCAGAGGTGCGAACTCATCGGGGTGGTCCTTTGCGGCCTGATATGCCTTTTCAGCGGCCTCCAGACACTCGTCGGCAAAGTCCTCGTCATAGTCGTGCCACAGACGGGATGCCTGAGCGGCGCAGGCTGCAAGGTTGAGAGTTGCGGCTGTTGACGGCGGCTTTACGATACGTCTGAGCTCGTCGTCCGCAGGAGCTATGGCAAGGCCGGTCCACTTTTCGTCGTGGGCCTTGTGGTAGGCCATGCCCTCGTACTGGCCGTCCTCCACCTGCATTTTCAGCATCCATTCCATTTCCCAGCGTGCCTCGTCAAGGAGGTCGGGAGCGCCGTTGCCGTTTTCGGGGATGCTCATGGTGCCGTCAGCGTAGGAGTCCTCGAAGCCGTATTTCAGGGCAGTCTCGTACTGGTTCTGCATCATCCACAGGGAGAATCCGCCGTTTACCACGTATTTTCCGTGGTCGCCGGCATCGTACCAGCCTCCGGTGACGTCAATGGACTTTCCGGTGCCGTCAAGGGAGTCCCAGCCGGAGAGGACCTCGGCTGTGTCAGTGGGGTGTCCGGCAGCTCGTGCAAGAGCGGACTTGTCGCCGGAGGTTATGTAGCGGCTCTCGATGTCGATACCGCTGCGGTTCTGGTAGAAGTAGTTGAGAGCGTTGCAGAGGAGGCCGGAATAGAGGAGCTTGTCGCCTATCTCGAACTCGTGGCTGACCTTGCCGTCCTCGGTCTCGATGCTGAAGGTGCCGGTCTCGTCGAAGTCGGAGAAGTCCAGGATGTGGACGTTGTCGCCGGAGTCCTTGTCAGCGCCCTTTGGCTCGGAGGTGCCGGAGTAGACCACATTGCCGTCCATATCCACGATGTCGAAGTCAACGGGCTTGGAGCTTTTGCTGACGAGGGTAGCTCTTTTTGCACGGTCAGCGAAGTAGCCGGTCTGATTTATCATGATGTCGGAGCGTTCCCACTCAGCGGGAGCCTGGTAGTCGTTCTCATCGCTGTCCAGGTCGATGAGGGACATATTGTCAAATGTTATGACAGTTCCGGCAGGGAAGCATCCGCCGGGGGTATACTGGCCGTCGCCGCCCAGGTGGAAGGCCCATTCAGCAACGTCAATGGACTTATCAGCGACGAAGGTATGGGACTCTTTTTTGGTCTCGTTTGCGCTGATAGAGATGAGCTCCCAGGAGCCGCCGAAGTCGGGGCCGTTCTGGTCCATGTTGTTATGCCACACCTCAATGTCCTTGGCATCGCCTATTTTGGTGTAGTACTTACCGCTTTTGGAGGCGGTTATCTCGTAGGACACCTGGTACTTATGGCCGGAGACGATTTTCAGGCCTCTGTGGCGGAACTGGCAGTCCCAGCGGTCCTCACCGCCTGCGGAAGCGCCGCCTGGGGCGATAATTTCAACTTCATAGTGGCCGTCGGTGATGTCGAAGGACATTTCGGCGGGGGAAGATTCGACGATATGCCAAGGGAGGCCGACGTTCTCATCGAAGTCGGTCTGACCGAGCTGCTGGCCGGCGGAAGCGGACATATAGGGGAAAAGGGAGCCGGCTGGGAAGAGGGAGCCGGCAGCGAGGAAAGCAGCGGCAGCGGCAGCAAGGCTTTTATTTCTGAGCTTATGAAGATTACTCATAATTATAGATTACCTCCTGAGCGTAATATTTCAATTTATACTTTAATACATTTTTATGAAGAAGTAAAGGGGGGACAAGGAAAATTTACAATTAGGGGTGACAAACCTCTGTTTTGACCTATAATTCCAACAAAGGGGAGGGGATTTTCGGCAGAATTGTTCTATAAAAAAGGAAAAAAGAGAACGGCGGAGCCGGCAAATAAAGGGAGTCCAGAGGGTTCACAACCCTTTGGCAGAGGGTGAACGAGGGGGACGGCGTCCCCCTGGGCAGCAGTCCGAAACAGCGGAGCGGATTTCGGACGGACGCCCTTTAAAGAGCGGTCTCAAGCCGTAGTTCTTTCGCCGGTCTCCGCCGGGGCTTACTTCTGCGGACGGCCCGTCCGGGATTCGCTTTGCTGCCCGGACTACCTCTTAGGGAGGGCGCTGCCCTCCCTCGCACACCTACCTGCCAAAGGGTTGAAAACCCTCTGGACTCCCATTGCTTGACCGCCTTCGGCGCTTTTTTCTTTTATTTTTTTAATTTTAAAAAGTTCTCAGCGAATGTTGCTATTTCATATCCGTTGTGGTATAATATAATAAATATCACATGACTACCACTTTGTATTGGAGCGAACTATATGGACAAAACCTCATTCACCACTGCTAAACAGGCAGCTCTCAGAAAATATTTCAGCCGTATGAACGATATGCAGCAAAAAGCCGTATTCGCTGTGAACGGCCCCGTTCTCGTTCTCGCCGGCGCAGGCAGCGGTAAAACTACTGTCATCGTCAACCGTATCGCCAATATGATAAATTTCGGAAATGCCTTCTATGATAACTCATGTCAGGGCTCCGATGAGGACGTCCGCTTCCTCATCGACTACGCCGAGGGCAGGTCCGATGACTTCGGTACTCTCAGGGATATTGTCGCTTCACAGCCCGTTAAACCCTGGAATATCCTCGCTATCACCTTCACCAACAAGGCCGCCGGTGAGCTCCGTGAAAGACTCGCCGCTATGCTCGGTGAGGACGGCATGAATATAAATGCCTCTACCTTCCACTCCGCCTGCGTCCGTATCCTCAGAGCTGAGATAGAGGCCCTCGGCTACGGCAGGGATTTCACTATCTATGACTCCGACGACAGCCAGCGTATGATAAAGTCCGTTATGGCTGAACTGGATATATCAGAAAAACAGCTCGCACCCAGAGCCGTCCTCAGCGACATCAGCTTTGCCAAGGACAAGATGATGTCCCCCGCTGAGCTCCAGGCTGAGGCAGGCCAGGACTACAGAAAAAAACTCGTCGCCCGTCTTTACGGTCTCTATCAGCAGCGTATGAGAGCCGCTAATGCCGTTGACTTCGACGACATACTCTGCCTTACTGTGGAGCTCTTCGAGCAGTTCCCCGCCGTCCTCGAAAAGTACCAGAACCGCTATAAGTACATAATGGTGGACGAGTACCAGGATACCAACCACGTCCAGTTCCGCCTTGTCTCACTTCTCTCCGCCGCTCACGGCAACCTCTGCGTTGTGGGCGACGATGACCAGAGTATCTATAAGTTCCGTGGAGCAAATATCGAGAACATCCTCGGCTTCGAGAACCAGTTCAAGGGCGCTGAGGTCATCCGCCTTGAACAGAACTACCGCTCCACTCAGACTATCCTCGATGCCGCAAACTCCGTTATCTCCCATAACACCGGCCGCAAGGAGAAGTCCCTGTGGACAGCCGCCGGAAAGGGCGACAAGGTCTACTGGTACAAGGCAGTCGATGAGACCGATGAGGCTAAGTTCGTGGCTGATACTATCCTGGAGAGCTTCAAGGCCTCCGGCCGCTACTCCGACAATGCCGTCCTCTACCGTATGAACGCCCAGTCCAACGCCGTGGAGCGTATGCTGGTCAAGTGCGGCATCCCCTACAGAGTCTACGGCGGCATGAGGTTCTATGACCGCAAGGAGATAAAGGACGTCACATCCTACCTGGCCTTCATCAACAACCACAACGATATGCTCCGCTTCAGAAGGATAATCAACGAGCCAAAGCGAGGCATCGGCGACTCCACCCTCGCTCTCATCGAGGACATCAGCCGTGACCTTAAACTCTCACCCTTCGACGTCCTCCGCACCTGCGAGGAGTACGCTCCTCTTGCCAAAAAGACTGCCGCTCTGAAAAATGCATACCAGATGTTCGACTTCCTCACCGGGAAGTCCGAGGAGCTCCCCCTTGATGAGTTCCTTGACCTCCTCCTCGACAAGACCGGCTACATGGACTACCTCAAGACCATGGAAAATGCCGAGACTAAAATAGAGAACGTCCAGGAGCTCCGCTCCTCTATGGCAAAGTATATGCAGGAGGCTGAGGAGCCTTCACTCAGCGGCTTCCTCGAAGAAGTCGCCCTCTTCACCGAGGCTGACCGTGACGACGGCTCAGGTGATAAGGTAACTCTTATGACTGTCCACTCCGCCAAGGGACTGGAGTATGACAATATTTTCGTGATAGGCCTTGACGACGGCATCTTCCCAAGCTCCAGGAGCTTCGACAGCGAGGAGGACATGGAGGAGGAAAGACGTCTGGCTTATGTGGCTATAACCAGAGCAAGAAAGAAGCTCTACCTCACCAACGCCAGCCAGAGGATGCTCTTCGGCCAGACCCAGCGCAACGTGACATCCCGTTTTATGCGTGAGATAGGCAGTGACATCATCGAAAAGCACGACAATGCCGCCGCTATGAAGAATCGCCTTGCAGAAAAGGACGACACCATGACAGAAGTCCATTCAAGCACCCTCCAGCAGCAGCTCGCAAGGAACAAGTTCCACGCAGGAGGTCCGGCAAAATCGGCGGTTGAGTACACCGCCGGCGAGAAGGTCCAGCACAATATCTTCGGTGAGGGAACTATCCTCTCAGTGAAGAAAATGGCCAACGATGCCATGCTGGAGATAGCCTTCGAGAAGGTGGGCACCAAGAAGATAATGGCTAATTACGCCAAGCTGAAGAAGATATGAGCTGACGCTCAAAAGGAGTTATTGCAATGCGGAAAACCAAGATAGTATGTACCATAGGCCCTGCAACTGATGACGAAAATATCATGCGTGAGCTCATGCTCGCCGGCATGAACGTTGCACGATTCAACTTCTCCCACGGAGACTACGAGACTCACGAAAAGCGCCTGCGCCAGATAGAAAAGCTGAGAAAGGAGCTGGACCTCCCTATAGCTACCCTCCTGGACACAAAGGGCCCGGAGATCCGCCTGGGACGGTTCGTTGACGACAAGCCCGTCGAGATACACGACGGAGACCAGTATACCCTCACTACCGAGGATATGCTCTGTACCGCCGAAAAGGGAAGCATCAGCTTCAAGAAGCTCCCCAGAGACGTCAGCATCGGCACCCGTATCCTCATCAATGACGGCGTCATCGAGCTCCTCGCTGAAAAGGTCACAAATACCGACATCGTCTGCCGTGTCATCCACGGCGGTACCCTCTCCAACAACAAGGGCATCAACGTCCCCGGTGTGAAGCTGTCCATGCCCTACCTCAGCGAGAGAGATATGGACGACCTGGAGTTCGGCGCAAAAATGGGATTCGACTTCATCGCCGCCAGCTTCGTAAGGTCTGCCGCTGATATTAATTACCTGAGAAAATTCACCCAGAGCCTGGGCTGGTTCGACGTCCGCATAATCGCCAAGATAGAGAACACCGACGGCGTCGAGAACATCGACGAGATACTCGAAGCCGCTGACGGCATCATGGTTGCAAGAGGCGACATGGGTGTCGAGATACCCTTCGAGCAGATACCTGCTATCCAGAAGGAACTCATCCACAAGGGCTACAATGCCGGAAAACAGGTGGTAACTGCCACTCAGATGCTGGAGTCAATGATAACCAACCCCCGTCCTACCCGTGCGGAGATAACCGACGTGGCAAACGCTATCTACGACGGCACCAGCGCTATCATGCTCTCCGGTGAGACTGCCGCAGGTGCATACCCTGTTGAGACCGTCAAAACTATGGCCCTCATCGCTGAGACTACCGAGAACAATATCGACTACAAGGGACGCTTCTCCAAGAGAAGCTCCAGCCCCAACGGGAATGTGGCCGAGGCTATCGCCCATGCCACTGTCACTACCGCCCACGACCTTGACGCAAGAGCTATAATCACCGTGTCACTGGGAGGTCAGACTGCAAGACTTATCTCGAAATACCGCCCTCTGTGCCCCATAATAAGCTGTACCATGAGCGAGGTGGTGTGCCGTCAGATGAATATGAGCTGGGGCGTCATCCCCTTCATCATCGACGAGAAGAACTCCACTGACGACCTCTTTGCAGCAGCAGTCGAGGCTGCGGAGTCCCACAGACTCGTTGAGGACGGCGACCTGGTAGCTATCACTGCCGGTGTGCCCCTGGGAGTTTCGGGAACCACGAACCTCATGAAAGTCGAAAAAATAGGCAAGTAAGTGACGATATGAGGACTATGTTTATCGTGCTGGGAGCTATCCTTCTCCTGGCCGCCGCAGCATACTTTATCGAGGATGCCTGGGAAAAGCGCCGCCGCCGCAGGGAGGCTGAGCGCTATGTGGGCAGGTACGAGCGCAGTCCTGAGGATGAGCGTATGGCCGAAATGGACAAGGTCAGCGAGCTCTTCACCTCCGGCGCCATTACCCGTGAGGAGTTCGACCGTTACCGGGAGGAGCTTTTCAGGGAACAGTGAACAGAAATGCAGGGGCCGCCTCAGGCGGCCCTTTATCTTTGCAAATACGGGAAATGCCCTTGACAAGCAGGGGATAATCGTGTATAATAGTAGAGTATACTGCAAAGGCTGAGAAGAAAAGGAGTACGCATCCTGCCGATTCACAGAGAGCCGCCGTCCGGTGCAAGGCGGTATGAGGAAGATGCGGAAGTAGTTTCGGAGCCCTGCCGGTGAATGACCAGTAAGCGGCAGCGTGTCCTCACGTTACAGAGGAGGAGGCATCAGAGCCTCGCAGAGTGCGGATAGGAATATCCGAATTCAGGTGGTAACACGGACTTAGTTCGCCCTGGACCTTGAAAAAGGTCGGGGGCGATTTTTTAATTCATAATGCATAATTCATAATGCATAATTGAATTTGTCAGCTAAGCTGACGGATATGAAACAGCCTGATGTAACCTTTTAGATCATCGCCGTAAGGCGATACAATTAATTATGAATTATGCATTATGAATTATGCATTGAATGAAAGGAAAGATATTGAATGGCAAAAGAACTTGCAAAAGCCTACGACCCCAAGGACTTTGAGGACCGTATCTATGCTGCATGGAATGACAAGGGATGCTTCCGTGCAGAGGCAGACCCTAAGAAAACTCCCTATACTATCGTTATCCCCCCTCCGAATATAACCGGACAGCTCCACATGGGACACGCTCTCGATGAGACTCTCCAGGACATCCTTATCCGCTGGAAGAGAATGAGCGGCTACAGCGCACTCTGGCTCCCCGGTACTGACCATGCCGCTATCGCTACCGAGGCTAAGATAGTCGAGGCTATGCGTAAGGAAGGCATCACCAAGGAGGACCTGGGCCGTGAGGGATTCATGAAGAGAGCCTGGGAATGGAAGAAGCAGTACGGCGGACGTATCGTTGAACAGCTCAAAAAACTGGGCTCCTCCTGCGACTGGTCAAGAGAGCGCTTCACTATGGACGAGGGCTGCTCAAAGGCTGTCAAGGAGGTCTTTGTAAAGTACTACGAGAAAGGCCTCATCTACCGCGGCGAGCGTATCATCAACTGGTGCCCCAAGTGTAAGACCTCCCTCTCCGATGCTGAGGTAACTTATGAGGACCAGGCAGGCCATTTCTGGCACCTCCGCTACAAGATAAAGGACCAGGACGGCTATCTGGAGCTTGCTACCACCCGTCCGGAAACTCTCCTCGGTGATACTGCCGTTGCTGTAAATCCTGCCGACGAGCGCTACAAGGACCTTGTTGGCAAGACCGTTATCCTGCCTATCGTTCACCGTGAGATACCTGTAGTGGCTGATGACTATGTTGAAATGGACTTCGGTACAGGTGTTGTTAAGATAACTCCTGCCCATGACCCTAACGACTTTGAGGTCGGTCTCCGCCATAACCTCCCTGTTATCAATGTAATGAACGACGACGCAACTATCGTTGACGACTACCCGGCTTACGCTGGAATGGACAGATATGAGGCAAGAAAGAAGATAGTTGAGGACCTGGAAAAGGAAGGCGCCCTCGTTGAGATAGAGGACTACAGCCACAATGTCGGCACCTGCTACCGCTGCGGCACTACTGTTGAGCCTAAGGTATCAACTCAGTGGTTCGTTAAGATGAAGCCCCTCGCCGGACCTGCTATCGACGCTGTAAAGAACGGCGACACAAAGTTCGTGCCGGAGCGTTTCGACAAGATATACTTCCACTGGCTGGTGCCCCAAGTGCGGCAAGCCCATGAGACAGGACCCCGATACCCTCGATACATGGTTCAGCTCCGCTCTCTGGCCATTCTCAACTCTGGGCTGGCCTGAGAATACTGAGGACCTGAAATATTTCTACCCCACAAATACCCTCGTTACCGGCTACGACATCATCTTCTTCTGGGTAATCAGAATGATGTTCAGCGGTCTGGAGAACATGGGCAAGGTGCCTTTCGACACAGTCCTCATCCACGGTCTTGTACGTGACGCACAGGGCAGAAAGATGTCCAAGTCACTGGGCAACGGCATCGACCCTCTGGAGGTCATCAACGAGTACGGCGCTGACGCTCTCAGATTCATGCTGGCTACAGGCAACTCCCCCGGAAACGATATGAGATATATCGACGATAAGGTCAAGGCTGCCCGTAACTTCGCAAACAAGCTCTGGAACGCTTCACGCTTCATCATGATGAACCTCCCTGAGAACTTTGAGTTCAAGGGACTCCCCGCAGACCTTGAGCTGGAGGACAAGTGGCTGGTGAACAAGTTCAACAAGCTGGCCAAGGAAGTAAACGAGAACCTCGACAGGTTCGAGCTGGGCGTTGCTTCACAGAAGATATATGACTTCATCTGGGACGTTTACTGCGACTGGTACATCGAGCTCACAAAGCCCAGGATACAGGCCGGCGGCGACACAATGGCAAAGGCTCAGGCCGTGCTGGTATGGGCAATGCGTGGTATGCTCAAGCTCCTCCACCCCTTCATGCCCTTCATCACTGAGGAGATATGGCAGGTGCTCAACAACGAGGAGTCAATGATAATCCTTGAGACCTACCCCACATATGACCCGTCTATCGACTTCACCGCAGAGGAGACTGACTTCGAGAAGGTCATCTCCGCTATCAAGGCTGTCCGCAACGTGCGTACAGATATGAACGTTCCCCCCTCAAAGAAGGCTAAGCTCATCATCGAGACTGCCGAGCCGGAGGTGTTCAGGAGCTGTGCCGTATTCTTCGAGAAGCTGGCATCTGCTTCAACTGTTGAGGTAGGCGAGAGCCTCGCTCACGAGAACTGTGCAAACGCTGTAACAGACACTGCACGTATCTTCATCCCTATGGACGAGCTGGTCGACAAGGAGAAGGAGCTTGCACGTCTTGAAAAGGAGAAGGCAAAGGTCCAGAAGGACATCGACTTTCTCAGCGGAAAGCTCAATAATCAGGGCTTCGTGGCTAAGGCTCCTGCACAGCTCATCGAGGCTGAGAAGGCAAAGCTGGCTAAGGCTCAGGAGAAAATGGCTAAGATAGAGCAGTCTATGGCGGCATTCAGGTAATAGAAGAACTAAGAGCTTAGAACTAAGAGCTAAGTAGGGGCGGCGTTCCGCCGCCTGTGTCTGAAGAGCTGAGAAAAAACTGACGAAATAATTTAAGTTGACAAAAAATGCTCTCCATGATATAATTTCCGTGGAGAGCATTGCGTATAGCGGCAAGGCGGTTTGATTCTTCCCTCGGAGACGGGGGTGGGGTTGAGATGACGATAATGGAAGTACTTACATTGCTTTTAGTTGTAATATCTATTATAGAACTCAGCAACAAAAAGAAATAACCGCCCCACTACCACATAGGACGGTTGTTTCTATAAACAGCATTCTATTGAGGGTGAACCGCTGAGCCAAATGGCTGACGCAATGCCCTCTTCCTTTGTATTATATCACGCAGTGCGTGATTTGTCAATATCACTTTGACGGAAAAAGACCTTCCGCTCAAAGAAATATGAACTGAACGGAGGTGAAAACAAATGATAAAACACATAGTAATGTTCAAGCTGAAAGAGGCTGACGGCAGAAGTGAGTACGAGAACGCTCTGGAGGCTCAGAAGAGGTTTGACAGCGTTATCGCAAACGTGAAGGAGCTTAAAAAAGGGGAGGTAGTTATCAACTCCAAGGAGGCTCCGGAGAGCAATTATACTATCTCACTGCTCTGCGATTTCGAGACTATCGCTGACCTCAACGCATATCAGGTGCATCCGGCACACGTTGAGTTCGGAAAGTTCATCGGTACCGTCAAAACTGACCGTGCCTGCATAGATTACGAATATTAAAACACGACGGCGGAGCCGACCACCGGACTTCAATTGTCTGCCGGCTTCGCCGTTCATCTTATAGAAGGAGGAATGAAAATGACAGAACTTAAAGGGAAATGGGCGCTCATTACCGGCGCCAGCAGAGGCATCGGCAGACTTGCCGCCCTTTTTATGGCTCAGCAGGGGGTAAATCTGGTGCTCCACAGCAGAAATTCCGGGCACTGCAAGGAAGTCCTCGATGAGGTCAGGGCTCTCGGTGTGGAGGCTTACTCCGTCCAGGCTGAACTCTCAGACCTTTCACAGGTGGAGGAGATGTGCGCTGAAATAGACCGCAAGGGGACTCCTATCGACGTTATCCTCAACAATGCAGGCTTGCAGATAGCCTACCGCAGTGAATATCTGAAAACTCCGGCAGAGGACTACGAGATAAGTTTCCGGATAAATACTACCGCTCCCATGATGATATGCTATCATTTTCTTCCTGCTATGGAGAAAAGGGGATTCGGCAGGATAGTCAACACCACCAGCGGCATAGACCTTGACCCTCAGCAGGCAGGCTACTCCGCAAGCAAGGCCGCACTGGACAAGGTAACAAGGGACCTGGGCTCCAAGTATCAGGGGACTGACATCACCCTCAACCTTGCAGACCCCGGCTGGTGCCGTACAGACCTGGGAGGCCCTCAGGCACCTAATGCCCCGGAGAGTGCGATACCCGGAGTTGTTGTGGGAGCTTTTGTCAGTGATAAGAAGTCCGGACGTATTTTCTCGGCACAGTCCTTTGCAGGCATGAGCCTGGAGGAGGCTGTTGCAAAGGCCGAATCACAGGCAAGTCCCTATTAAAAAAGAAAAAAGAAAAGGAAAAATAAAAAAAACCGCCGAAGGCGGGCAAATAATGGGATTCTAAAGGGGGATTCCCCCCTTTAGCAGGGGGTGAGACCGAGGGGGACGGCGTCCCCCTAAGAAGAAGTCCGGGCAGCGAAGCGAATCCCGGACGGGCTCACCGCAGGAGTAAGCCCCGGCGGAGACCGGCCAAAAAACTCCCTCCCCAAGGGAAAACAAAGTCCGGGAGCAAAGCGAATCCCGGACGGGCCTACCGCAGGAGTACCCCCCGGCGGAGACCGGCGAAAAAACTCCCTCCCCAAGGGAAAACAAAGTCCGGGAGCAAAGCGTCCCGGACGGGCCCACCGCAGAAGTTCCCCCCGGCGGAGACCGGCCAAAAAACTCCCTCCCCAAGGGAAAACAAAGTCCGGGCAGCAAAGCGTCCCGGACGGGCCTACCGCAGGAGTACCCCCCGGCGGAGACCGGCAAAAAAGACCTCCGCCCCGACAGACCCACCACCGTCCCCATAAATTTACCCAAAGGAGCATGAGCATGAACATCAAAGAATGTATGGACTTCATCGGCAGCTACACCAAGACCGGCGGCCGTATCACTGACCTCTCACGGGCACAGGAGCTCATGGAGCGTATCGGAAGTCCTGAAAAGCGCCTGAGATTCGTACATATCGCCGGTACTAACGGCAAGGGCTCCACTCTTGAATATATCTCCAATGCGCTGATACTCTCAGGCTACCGGACCGGGCAGTTCACCTCGCCCTACGTCCTCCGCTACAATGACCGCATCCGCATAAACGGAGAGGAAATTCCTGACGATGAGCTCTGCGTCATCGCTGAACGGGTCCGGGAGGCTGTGGAGGACAGGCCCTACTCGCAGTTCGAGATAACTATGGCTGTCGCTCTGCTCTGGTACGTGGAAAAACAGTGCGACGTGGTGGTCTTTGAGACCGGAATGGGCGGACTCCTTGACTCCACCAACGTCATCCCGCCGCCGCTGGTGTCAGTGATAACCTCCATTTCACTGGACCACACTGCCGTCCTCGGCAATACCGTGGAGGAGATAGCTGTCCAGAAGGCAGGCATCATCAAGGGCGGCTCCGCTGTTATCCTCTCGGAGGACAACCCTCCCTCAGTGGCGGAGATAGTCCGGAAAACTGCGGAGGAGAGAGGTGCGGAGTACGTCCCCTGTGAGCCCTGCAAGCCTTATGCCGACGGCGGACTGTTCGCTCCCTTTATGTACCGTGGCATCAGGGTGACTCCGGCTATGGCTGGAGTTCACCAGAAGTACAACGCCCAGACTGCCATAACTGCCTGCCTATATCTTCGTAAAAAAGGCTTTGAGATAAGCGACGGGAACATTATCAGGGCGGTGGAAACTACCCAGGTCAGGGCGAGGGTCCAGTACATTGACGGGGAGCCTCCGGTGATAGTGGACGGCGGTCACAACCCGGCCGGTGTGGGTATGCTGGCACTGATGCTGATGTACCTGAGTACCCGTGGAAAGAAGATATACACCGTAATGGGTATGGTGGACTCCAAGGACTATGTGGACTGCGTCAAGACCATAGCAAGGCAGTCCGACGGTCTGATCGCTGTGGAGGGCTTTGCACCGAATGCAGTCCCGGCACAGAATATTGTGGATATAGCGTCCTTTTACACGGAAGCGGAGACCGGGACTCTCCGGGAGGCTGTTGAGAAAGCAAAGGCTCTGGCTAAGGAAAATGACGGTGTGGCTGTTATATCAGGCTCCCTGTATCTGGCAAGTGAATATCTGAATATGAAATAGAAAAAGACCGCCAAGGCGGCCTTTTTTCTTGCCTTCTGATGTAAAAAAGCCCCTGCCGGTACTCCGGCAGGGGAATTTATTACTGCTCAACTGACGAGTCACTGTCAGTCTTTAATTATTCAGCTATCAAACGCAGCCCTGTGCCTTCATAGCTTCAGCAACCTTGAGGAATCCAGCGATGTTTGCGCCAGCCATGTAGTTGCCTTCCATACCGTACTCCTTAGCAGCATCGTCGCAAGCCTTGAAGATGGACTTCATGATGCCGTGGAGCTTCTCGTCAACCTCTTCAAATGTCCAGCTCAGTCTCTCGCTGTTCTGGCTCATCTCAAGACCGGATGTTGCAACACCGCCGGCATTTGCAGCCTTAGCAGGACCATAGAGGAGGCCGTTGCTGAGGTATGTCTCGATAGCCTCAGGTGTTGAAGGCATATTTGCGCCCTCTGCGATAGCGAATGCACCGTTAGCTACGATAGCCTTTGCGCCGTCGCCGTTGATCTCGTTCTGTGTTGCACAAGGAAGTGCGATGTCGAGCTTGATGTCGCCTGCATTGCACTTGAGTGTCCAAACGCTGCCCTCGTGGTACTCAGCGTTCTTGTGTGAAGTTCTGCCAACGTACTCCTTGATACGTCCACGCTCAACTTCCTTGATCTGCTGTACAACTGCGAGGTCGATTCCGTCGGGATCGTATACATAGCCGTTAGAGTCAGAAACTGTAACTACCTTAGCGCCGTAAGCTGTAGCCTTCTGGCAAGCGTAGATAGCAACGTTACCGGAACCGGAAATAACAACAGTCTTGCCGTCGAAGCTCTTGCCGTTAGCCTGGAGCATCTCGTTTGTGAAGTAGCAGAGACCGTAGCCTGTAGCCTCTGTTCTTGCCAGTGAACCGCCGTATGTAAGGCCCTTACCTGTGAGAACGCCAACGAACTCGTTGCGGAGTCTCTTGTACTGACCGAACATGAAGCCGATCTCTCTTGCGCCTGTTCCGATGTCACCAGCGGGAACGTCGCAGTCAGCACCGATGTGCTTTGAAAGCTCTGTCATGAAGCTCTGGCAGAAACGCATAACCTCTCCGTCGCTCTTTCCCTTAGGATCGAAGTCGGAGCCGCCCTTACCGCCGCCCATAGGCAGTGTTGTAAGGCTGTTCTTGAAGATCTGCTCAAAGCCGAGGAACTTGATGATACCAAGATTTACTGAGGGGTGGAGTCTGATACCGCCCTTGTAAGGTCCGATAGCAGAGTTGAACTGTACACGGAAACCTCTGTTTACCTGTACCTTGCCATTGTCGTCTACCCAGGGTACACGGAACATGAGCTGTCTCTCAGGCTCAACGATGCGCTCGAAAACGCCTGCGTCGATGAGGTCCTGTCTCTTTTCTGCAACGGGTTCAAGAGTCTCAAGTACTTCAGTAACAGCCTGAAGGAACTCGGGCTCTGCGGGATTTCTCTTCTTTACTGATTCAAAAAGATCGATAAGATACTGATTTTTTAACGCCATTGTTAAAAAACCTCCTTTATAAAATTCTGCTTTCGCAGTTCACAGATAATTATACCACTGCAAACCGGATTTTGCAAGGGGGAGTTAGCCGGAAATTACAAAAAAACTACGATTTGTACAACTTGCACAAATCGCAGCCTTGCCGACGCACCTGTTACGGTGCTATTTCTTTCCTCCCATGAAGGGGAACAGGTCCTCATAGGCATCGAGCTCGGAGTCGATGCTGGTGCCTGAGGGGATAAGTCCGGTCATGTCGCCGGAGGATGCAGAGGGGAAGAGGTATTCCTCTTTCATACTGTCCGGCTCTCCGATGGGAGGGGTCTTTTTGTTCTTTTTCATTTTATCACCCTCTGATAGTATGCGCTTTTTTTAATGCGTAATTCGGAATTAGGAATTAGGAATTAGTGGTGTCCCCTTACGGCCAGCGTGACGCTGGACCCAAGCACGTTGCCGCTCGTAAACTCGCTCACTCACCGGGTAAGGCTTACTCTGCTTTCGCTTACAGTACCGATTTAAGGGTGGCACATTCCCACAAACAAAAAAGGCCGCTAAGCAGACCCGAAGGGTTCTGCGCCCATGTCAAAAGGCGGCAAAGGGAGGAAAGGGAGAGGGAGAGGGAAAAGAGGTTCCAAGGAGGAAAACCGTAGGGAGAGGGAAGGGAGGGAAATGCCGCCTTTTGTACCAGTTTTGTCTTTTTCCCTCC
>CACWPR010000056.1 GCA_902762855.1 Ruminococcus flavefaciens | reverse complement strand
ACTGGAGGATTACCTTGAGATTGGACGTGATTATAAGGAGAGAGTTTTGCTTCCGTATTTAGAAAAGCTCGGCAACTGTGAACTGGTCAGCCTGCCGGGTGATCATCTGATCTATGAGCAAAAGCCCGATGAATGCGGACAGATTATCAGGAATTTTATTGATGGTTTAGATCAGTAAATTCTGATTTATATTAGTATTGCCGTAAGCGAAAGCAGAGTAAGCCTTACAGACAGAGTGAGCAAGATTGCAAGCGGCAGCGTGAAAGGGTGCAGCGTCACGCTGCAAATTCTGATTTAGCTTAGCATCCGAAAAACACAATGCCCCGAAGCACTTTGAAATGCTTCGGGGCAAAATTTTTATCTGGGTATCTTTCTAAGGAAAGCTATCTTTTTGTTTTTTGATCTAAGAACTAAGTAAAAATACCTGCCGCTCCAAAACTTAGTTCTTAGCGCTCACTATAAAACCTCAACAAAAATTGAGATTGAATTGAGATTCAGTTGAGGTTGACAGAATATAATATACCTATAAAATCCCAAAGGAGGAAGATCATGCTTGAATTAAAAGGTATAAAAAAAGACTACCTTGCCGGCGAAAATACGGTCCATGCACTTAAAGGCATCGACCTGAAATTCCGAAAGTCCGAACTGGTGTCCATTCTCGGACCCTCCGGATGCGGCAAGACTACTATGCTCAATATCATCGGCGGACTGGATAAGTACACAGAGGGTGACCTCCTCATCAACGGCCGCTCCACCAAGGAGTACAAGGACAGGGACTGGGATTCATACCGCAACCACTCCGTAGGTTTCGTTTTCCAGAGCTATAACCTCATCCCTCATCAGACGGTACTCCAGAATGTTGAGCTTGCACTGACCCTTTCAGGCGTATCCAAGAGCGAGCGCCGTCAGAGAGCTAAAAAAGCTCTGGAGGACGTGGGACTTGCTGAGCAGATACACAAGCGCCCTTCGGAGATGTCCGGCGGACAGATGCAGAGAGTCGCAATTGCAAGAGCTATCGTCAATGACCCGGACATAGTCCTTGCCGATGAGCCTACCGGAGCTCTTGATACAAAGACCTCGGTACAGGTAATGGACATACTCAAAAACATTGCCAAGGACAGACTGGTCATCATGGTAACTCACAACCCAGACCTGGCCGAGCAGTACTCAACACGTATCGTAAAGATGCTGGACGGCGTTGTCACAGAGGACTCCGCTCCACTGACCGAGAAGGAGATACAGATGGAGGAGGTCCGTGACAAGACTGTCCAGGAGGAGAATGCAGGCAAAAAGAAAAAGCCTTCAATGTCTCTGCTGACTTCCTTCTCACTCTCTCTGAAGAATCTCTTTACCAAGAAGGGAAGGACTACACTCACAGCCTTTGCTGGAAGTATAGGCATCATAGGTATCGCTCTTATCTACTCGGTATCTCAGGGATTCCAGAACTACATCGACGAGGTCCAGGAGGACACGCTTTCCTCCTATCCGCTGACTATCGAAAAGAATCATACCGACCTTTCCGCTATCATGGAGACCTTCATGAATCTTGAAAACGGCGAGACTGACCATGAAAAGGACGGAGTATACAAGAGGTCTGCTGTGTATGAGATAGTCAATGCCTTCAATGACAAGGAGGGCAGCGAAAACGACCTCAGGTCCTTTAAGGCATACCTCGAAGAACAGCAGGCCGACGAGGAGTCAGAGCTTTCAAAGGCTCTCAACGGTATACAGTATACCTATGACTACGATATGCTGGTCTACACCAAGAACGTTGACGGCGACATAATCCGCTCTGACGCTCAGGAACTCATGACAGAGCTCATTGCTGAGACTATGAATGTTGATACCTCAATGATGAGCAGTATGGGAGACTCCGGGATGATGGGCGGCGGAATGTTCGGCAGCAGCTCTGCCGGACTCTGGCAGGAAATGCTCTCCGGCGACGACGGAAAGCCAATAAATGAGCTCCTTGAAAAGCAGTATGACGTTATCTACGGCTCATGGCCCAACAGCGCAAACGAGATAGTCCTTGTCCTTGACGAGAACAACGAGCTCAACGATATGGCTCTCTATGCCCTGGGACTTGAATCCAGGGAGGACATCAACACTATCATGTCCGCTGCTATGAAGGGCGACACTACTGTTGAGTTCAAGCAGCAGCGCTGGAGCTATGAGGATATCTGCAATATGGACTACAGAGTTGTGTTCAACTCCGACTGCTACAGCTATGACGAGTCCACAGGTCTTTACAAGGACCTCCGTGAGTCCGATGCAGGGCTCCAGTACCTCTATGACAACGCATATCAGTTAAAGGTATCCGGCATCATCCGTCCCAGCGAGGACGCTACAGCAGCTATGCTCACAGGCTCCATTGGCTATACCGAGGAGCTCACACATTACATAATCGAGCATTCCGGCGATGCTCCGGCTATAAAGGCGCAGCTCGACAACCCTGAAAGAGATGTTATCAGCGGACTTCCTTTCAAGCCTGCTGCCGGTTCTCTCACAGACTCAGAGAAGGCCGGTCACTTCCGTACCTATGTCGATTCACTTAACGACAACGAGAAAATGGGCGTTTTCATGGCAATGAAGTCAATCCCCTCAGAGGAGGAGCTGGCAAGGCTCACCGCTGAGGCTATGAAGGACGCTGACCGTGAGAAAATGGAAAATGACATGGTCCAGGCCATGACTGCCCAGATGAATATGAACGAGGACGACATCCGCAGTTACTTCAAGAACATGAGTGATGAGGAGATAACAGGTATGTACACCGTGTCTGTTCAGACTCAGATAAAGGCAAAGTATGCTCAGGAAGTCATCTCACAGATGAGCAGCATGAAGCCGGACGAGATGCTGGCAGGTCTTGAACAGCTCATGAGCGATTCCACCGACGGCGAGCTGGCGTTCTATTATGACGAGATAATGGAGTTCTCTGCATCCACCTATGAAGATAACCTGCGTTCTATGGGATATATCGACATCGACGAACCATATACCATAAACCTCTATGCCTCCAGCTTTGAGAACAAGGACGTTATCGAGGACGTCATCGCTGACTACAACGAGGGCAAGGATGAAATGGGTCAGATAAAGTACACCGACTATGTGGGACTCATGATGAGCAGCGTTACTACTATTATAAATGCAATAACCTACGTTCTCATAGCCTTTGTAAGCATTTCTCTGATAGTTTCATCTATCATGATAGGTGTGATAACCCTCATATCCGTACAGGAGAGGACAAAGGAAATAGGTATCCTCCGCTCCATAGGCGCGTCCAAGAGAAATGTAAGCAATATGTTCAACGCTGAGACCATGCTTATAGGATTCTCCTCCGGTCTGCTGGGAGTCATAGTCTCGTGGCTCATGACTTTCCCTATAAATGCAGTTATAAGGAGCCTTACCGGCATAACTAACCTGAGAGCTGTTCTGCCCATAGGTGCAGCGATAGTGCTCATCCTCATAAGCGTTCTCCTGACCCTCATTTCAGGCCTTATTCCCTCACGCAGCGCTGCTAAGAAAGACCCTGTAGTCGCTCTGAGGACAGAATAAACATATCAGAAAAATAATATATGTTGAAAACATAAAAAATGTGCTCCTGTGCTTGACAAAAAGATACCCGTAGTATATAATATTAATATATGTATATTGACGGGGTGAAATGAAAGTCGGCTTTTGCCGTTGCTGTCATATTGCGATTGTCAAGATGATTCCTTGAATTTTGTCCCTGAAGACTGAGCTTTTATGCCTTCAGGGGCATTTGCTTTTCTGGAATGATATGTATATATTACAGCCAAACTGAAGGGAGTGCTGCCAGCGAGTGGATAGCGTCAATAATATAAGTCCCAATGCAGGGCGGGGTACAGGATACCGCATTTTTCTTATCGTGCGGAAGATATTTATTTACCTGCTTGCATTGATAATACTTCTTGCTGCTGCCTTCTTTGCTGCCGACAGAAGTCCGGATAAGTCACTGTTCGGGTACCGGTATTATACTGTGCTCACCGACTCAATGTCCCCGGAGTTCAACAGCGGAGATATGGTGTTCGTAAAAATATGCGGCGCTGACAAGATAGAAAAAGGGGACATTATAACTTTTAATCCCTCGTCCGACAGTGATGCTTACCTGACCCATAGAGTTACTGAGAAATTTCCGGACTATCAGGGCTCAGGAGTGACCTGTTTCAGGACCAAGGGTGATGCCAATGACACAGAGGACCAGTTCCTTATAGACGAGGCCCGTGTCATAGGCAAGGTCAGCTTCCATGTGCCTAAACTGGGCTTTATTATCAGATTTATACAGCTCAGGTGGTACTTTGTGGTGCCGCTGACGGCTCTGCTGTTCGTGTTCTTTGCCCTTATGAAGCACTACTTCGAGCTCAGGGATGAGTCGGAGGATGAACAGGAGGATGAGCCAAAGGTAACGTCTGAAAGCACTGCGGAGCCCGTGACAGAGCCCGGACCCGAAGAAAAAGCTGAGGATGTGCCTGTGGACACACACGCAGAAGGGACAAAAACAGTTCCCAAAATTGAGCCGGAGGAAGTACCAAAGGCTGACGAGTAATTATTAAGGAGGATTTTCTATGGCTAATACTAAAAAAACTAAGACCTCTAAGGAAAAAAGAGTTCTTATCGCATCGCTGGTAGTTGCTGCTGTTATGGTAGGCGGCTCCACCTTTGCATGGTTCACTTCCAAGGATGAGGTTACAAACAGACTGAGCGCTAAGGCAGAGTACAATACAAGCATCGTCGAAGATTTCACACCTCCTCAGGACTGGCTTCCCGGTCAGGAGATAAACAAGGACGTTTCTATCGTCAACACAGGCAACATAGACGCTCTGGTTGGCATCCAGCTCAGCGGCAAGTATACCGTTATCAATGCAGGTACAGGAGCTGACGTTGCCAGCAATGCAACTGCACTTCCTTCCGGCGTTACTACAGCCGCAAACCTTGATGCTGTTTCTGCTTTAAATACTGCTTATGCTCTTGAACTCTCAAGTAAATCCGCAGCCGCAATTCCTGCAACAGCAACTTCAAATGCAGTTGACGGCATCGCAAATGAGGTAACAACTCTCCAGGCTGGCGGCACTCTCATCTGGAAGGCAGGCGCTCCTGTGAAACCTCTGGATGCAAGCTCCGTAAGGTCCGGCGATGATGCAACTGTTGCTGATTACAGCGGCGAGAACCAGTTCAAGCCTGATGCCTCAGGTGTTTATATCTTCCGCAGAAATGTTAAGACAGATGCTTCCGGTACTGAGACTTACAAGTACTCCGGCTACCTCTTCATAAAGGGCGCAACTGCTGCTGATGATAAGTACTACGCCTTCGAGACTGAGAAAGCAACTCTCACAGACGGCTCAGAGAATACAAAGAATGCGAATGCAACAACTCCCTTTATCAAGGACATCAATGTAACATATGCTGCTGACGGTACTGTTTCTACTGTTTCCGGATTAAAGCTGGCAACAGTTGAGAAGTCTGAGACCAATGCGGTTATTACATACGATATTGCTAACAATAAGGCTGTTGCAATTAACGGTGCCGGTGGCAAGATAGCAATAAATATCGGACTTGCAAACGTTGGCACAGAGGCAACGAATCCCTGGCAGTATGTGGGGGGCAAGGGCTTCTTCTACACTGACGACCTCGAAGAGGGCGGCACAACAGCAAAGCTCGTTGATTCTGTAACTCTCGACAGCAGTGTTACAAACGGTTCTTATCTGGCAATGGACTTTGACCTCAGCGTTGCTCACGAGAGCGTTCAGGTAACAAAGGACAGCTCAGGCAAGGAGGCAGTTCCGGGCGGCGCTAAGCTGTTTGGTGCAACTCCCTCTGCAACTCCTGCTTCTGAGCTTTCAAACGTAAGCTGGCAGTGACACTGAAATTATCAAAGCAAACTATAAATGACGAAGTAAATTAAAAGGAGGAGGCGGCACGATGAGGGTAAAAACAATATTTACCGCTCTTGCGAGCTGTCTCCTCCTCTTTTCAGGCATTGGCTCCTCAGCCTTTGCGGAGACCGCTTTGCCGGAGGGTGCGGTAAAGGGGCTTCCGGAGAAACTGACAGCCATGGATTCGGATGGCAATCCGGTGAACAGTGCTACCGGAGAGTATTTCTTCCACGTTGAGAACATGGAGTACGGGGAGACCTATTCCAAGAACGTACAGCTCATGAACCTCCGTGATGATAAAGCATATAACATCTACTTTTTCGTCGAGCCTCTCTGGAAGGCCGGCGAGATAGACTTGGAAAAGGGCTGTGAATGTACCTTTTTCCTGGACGGCCAGGAGTTCTACCGCGGCACCGTTACAGGCGACGGCAACATCGACCTGACAGAGCAGGTGTGGGACTGCGGCTACTACGAACCCGGCGATTCCCATGTGCTCCGCTGTGAGGTCATCTGGAATGACCTGGACGTTATTAATAATGTGGACAACGGCCACCGCCTTGTGGATAAGGACGGCGAACACGTTCTGACCGGTCCCAGCGGCTCCGGATATTCCGAAGGTGAGATAGAGTTCAAGTGGATATTCTATGCGGCTGTGAATGAGGAGTTCGACCCGCCTGATACCGGACTTCTTCCCACTGACGGGAAGTTCTGGCTGGGATGTATGGGCGGGGTTGGTGCTCTGATACTGATAATGCTGCTCCTACTCGGACGAAAAAAGAAAAGGCAGAAGCAATGAAATACCGGTATATCACAGGTATCCTGATACTCCTTGCCGCTGTGGGAGCCTATTGCGGCTACCGCTGGTACGCTACATCCTACCGGCCGGAAAAGCTCATCGAGGAAAGTGACCGTGAACAGCTCGAACTTTTTGAGTCTGTCCGCCCTGAAATAATTACTGATGAAAACTCCGCTGCCGCTGAGGCGACTGGCATTAATGATTCTCATGAGAGCCCTGCGGAGGATGATACAGTGTCACATATCGCTGGCTGTGAGGCCGTCAACGACGAGACAGTCGGCTGGATATATATTCCCGGCACCCATATCGACTACCCTGTTATGCAGTCCGCTGACAATGACTTCTACCTGCACCACGGTTTTGACAGAGAGTATAATAATGAGCTCGGATGTCCATTCCTGGACTACAGGTGCAGCAGTGATTTCAGCGGGCTCAATTCTATAGTATATGCTCACTATATGGCCGACCGCCGGATGTTTGCGGATGTGTCGCTGTACAAGGACAGCAGCTATATGGAGAGCTGCCCGGAGGGTTATCTTGTAACTCCGGAGGGACAGCACAAAGTCAGGTTCTTTGCCTATTTGTCAGTTCCGGCGGACGCTCCGGTCTACCACACGGTGTTCATGACAGAAAATGACCGCAGCGACTACATCGACTATTTGTTCACGGAGGCTGACTATACCTATGGGATAACGGCAGGCAAGCTCAAAGAGAGAAGCAGCCTGCATCTGCTGATGCTTTCCACCTGTACTTTTGAGTATGATGACTCAAGGGGAGTTCTGGCAGGCATCATCGCTGATGTGTCTTAGCTGATCTTTAAGTGGTGCATTTGCGATCGTTGTATCTTTATCTTATATAGGAGATAAGCTGCGAAAAGCACATGATCCTGCCATTCAGATCAAGTGCTTTTTTAAACTATCCGCCTACCGGAAGGCGGTCACTGATATTCCGAAATATCGAAGAAAGGAGTGCTGGTATGTTAAGTCTGAGACAGCGTATAATTTCGGGCATACTTGCGGCTGTATTCATTTTTGATCTTATAGACGGCCGGACTTTTTCGGGCCTGCTTAAACGTGTTGGTGCATATGCTGCCGAATCTGACTACTCCGTCGGCTTTTACTGGGATACATCTGCCCTTGGAGACAACAACGGCACTGAAAGGTCCTATTCGCTCAGCAACGGCGATACCGTCCTTGATTTCACTGAAAATTCTGACGAGAACCCTATCCTTAAAACTACGTTTTCCTTCAATCTGGCAAAGGCCATAGAGAAGGACCACCTGGAATTCACTATCACTGGACTGGATAAGCTCATAAGGAACGGCACTCTCACTCTTGATATGAATGACCCTAACCTTGTGGGTACCTGGGACATAACCAAGGATGCGGCAAATGATGTATATACATTCAGAAACAAGGTCCGTGTAACATCAAACAATGAAACTACATTCACATGGCAGTTCGCATCAAGAGATGCAATAAACGGCTCTGATATACAGCTCGATACAAAGGTGAAGATACTGGAGACCGAGACCTATATCGACGATGAAGGAAATCCGGCTGTCAGGGACTGCGAGGAGCCAATTGAGATAGACACAAATTCTCTGAATATCAGGTATCACTCTGAGTGCGATGAGAACGATGTTAAAATTGTCTGCAAGGACATAAACGAAACAGATTTCAATAACCTTAACAGCAGTTACGACTGGCGAAGCTATTATTCAGTAGTAGGTCTGAAGGGCATGGAGGAATACACCAAGTCTCCTGTTAACGGCGGTGTTGAATATACCGGCGAAAACCAGCTCTATGATGCACACTATGTCATCCAGGGTGCGGCTATGCAGGAGGACAGCGCTCATGCAAGAGGCGTCAGCAGCTCCGACTACTTCATAGAGGTAGACCCCGGCGAATTCAGCCGTGATGACATAATGGTGGTAAATTCCGCCGGAAACCGTGTGGAGCTGAAAGAGTACAATATCAACGGCAAGACTCTCTGGGGATTCTATGATTTCCGTGGACGAAAGAGATTCCTTCCCGGTGAGAGCTACGGCTCCGAGTACCGTGTAGGCGTTCTGAATTCTGCTATCACAAGTGATGACAAGTCAGTACAGCTCACCGGACATTTCCTTATAACTTATAACGATGACCCCTCTGTTGTGGAGCTGACAGATGATGCAGCCCACAAGCTCTCCATAGAGGACCCGCAGCCTGTATCGGGCGGCGGCGGTTACATAAACAAGTACAATGACTACGAGATAAACAACGGTGTCACCTATGACGGGCATTACTATCAGCCTCACTCAAAGCACTACTCGGCACTGAACCAGCTTCTCTATGATGGTGCGTTCAACGGTAAGGAGGTCACCTACAGGCTTTCAGCAAGTACACCTCAGGCCAAGGACACGAGCGGCAATGCACTCGCCTATGACCTTATCTATGAGGACGGAGCTCCTCAGCTCCAGAATCTTCTGAATACCCCTGACAGATACCTCGCTCCGGAGGAGTACGACTTCCGGAGGATCCTTATCAAGAAGCTCATCGACGGTGAGACTGTGAAAAATGACCCGGACAATGTTCCTGTCGGATTCGACTATGTGGTCTACGGCAAGTGCAATGACCCGGAAAGTGCCGCTTACGGTGTATGGCAGGTGATAGACACAGGCAATACCGGTGCGGAAAGCACAGTGTATTTCCCGGAAGGTATCGACGAGATAAAACTGGTGGTAAAGGACCTGTATATCCGTGCCGACGTCGGAGCAAACGTGACTATCGCATATAAGCTGGACCCTGAGGAATACACAAATATCTACATAGATACAGAAAATTACTACGAGGCTGACGGCTCCGTAAAGGAAAATACCAACCATGGTTCAAGACTCGTCAACACGTACAGCAAAAAGCAGTATGTCGGCAGATATGACGTTGAGAACGATAGCACTTATACCTATAAGAGCGAGGGCAGTGCCCACTCCAACACCTGGTTCCGTGACTCTGTTACCACTGTTGACTCTATCGCTGCGATAGAGGAATTCGAGTTTCATAATGCAACTGAGGTCGGACAGAACAGCTACTACTCCACAAATATCACTGCCGGCGGCACTATCCAGTCGGATAACCAGAAGGCACTGAAGCATTTCGCAGTTTACTCTGTGCTCCCGGAGAACGTCACACCTGATGAGGAGTGGCTGACAGTTTTCAGGGATTCATTGAAATTCAGCAGTTCTGTCCTTGGTGACGGAACACCTGTAGACGCAGAGTTCCTCCTTGCGAACAATGCAGTCTCAGTATATTACGACGAGAGCAAAAACTGCATAGTTGCTGAGGTGAAATGCGACGGCTTTTCACTGGATTCCAGCGCAATGTCAGAGCTCAGCTTTTCCTATCCTGCTGATATAACACTTTCGCAGTTAGAGGACTATGGCACTGCGACTGCGTGGTTCAAGACTACTACCTATGTAACGGTCCTGGATGATAACGTGAAGTTAGCAGCAGTGGAGCGAAAGACACTTGTGACTCAGAACGACGCTCTCAATCCAACCGGAAGAGATGCTTCAAAAACAGAGGCGAGAGTTTCACTCTCATCCCGTGGTTCCCAGAAGAGCAACTACACCAAAAAATATGTATGCAGCAGCTATACCAAGTGGAGATATGAGAACTCCGCCGAGGTGGACGGCAGCAATACAGAGCATATCGACACAACAAGGACTGGCTCAAAAAAGGTAATGACATCTGACTATTCCTACAAGCTGGTGTTCAACCGCCTTTCCACAGACGAGAACGAGACGGTGAGCGAGCCCTTGCTGATAGACATTACAGAAGGCCTCCAGGATTCAGCATGGCATGGTACATTAAAGTCGATAACATTTGATACGAACAGCTATCCCGTACCGGACTATGTTCCTGAGGTATACTATCTGAAAAGGGATAAAGCTGTTGAGAATGTTTCCTCAGCAGAGTACAAGTACGGCTATGCTGCGGTGGATGATACCATATCCCACTTCAATCAGTACAAGGACGGCACCGGCAACCCGGTCAACTACTCCTCTGACCTTGATTACTACAGTGCACTAAAAAATGACATAAGAGCGAACTGGACTGCGGCAGTCAAGGACAGCACCGGTGCATTCCAGATAGAGGACGGCAGCGAAATATATGCAGTAGCTATAATATTTGCCGGTCAACACGTAGTTGGTCCCACCAAGGAGATGCAGCTATCAGCCTATATGAACATGACCGCTCCGGAGCTTATAAATGACAGCACCGGCAATGCGACCAACAATAACCGGGCATCCTTCAACAATACTCACGTATTTGCTGAGGGCTTGAGCAGTACAGGTGTACAGTTCCCCATGTACTCTCTCAGCAACACCACTATGCTCACACTGAGACATAATGTTCAGCTCATGAAGGTCAGTGCGTCAGACAAGACCCAGCGTTTGTCCGGAGCTGCCTTTGATGTATTCAACGGCACATCAAGCGGAAATATCGACGATGAGGCAAATCTGGTACAGTACTACAAGAAGGGCAAGACAGAGTCCATTCCCATGAAGGATATGGAAGTTGACTTATCAGGCATACTCCAGATGAACCTTGCCCCCGGAATTTACTATTACAAGGAGACCAGGGCTCCGGCTGGATACGAGCTCGACGACAGGCTCTACCGTTTCAGAGCTTCTGCTGATAAAAATTCAGTATACTATTACATGACCAGACTTGTATCTGCGTCGGACCTTGCATCTGAGTATATGATAGTCAACAATAAGGAATACGACATCTACAGAGATTCGATATATGCAGGAAAGACTCCCGTAGACGACAATGAGGCGTTCCGCATATATGATGACGACGGAAACGAGATAGGTTTCCTTCTTTATGACGACGATAACGGGCAGTATGTATATGACATCGAAAACGGCAGCGCAGATGATAAGGACATAAGATGTACTGCCGGAAGGGTAACTGTTTACGGACTTGAAGCAGGCTCCTATATTATAGGAAAGAGCTTCACTGACCCGAATGGCTATTCGTTCAGTATAGCTGACGAAAGTGCTGTCACCTTCATGCTGTTCAGAAAGTCTGCAATGACTTCGGGAATGCAGTACCATGTCCGTGAGATGACAGGTCCCGTCCCGGCAGGTGATGACCCGCTCTGCACATTTACCGGCTCAAACGGAAATTATTCCTTTGAAGGTACAGCAGAGGGCACTGTTATCCTTGTACCTGACAGCAGCGGAAAGCTCACTGTCACCGGTCTTGATTCCGGCAAACGGTACTACATCGAGAATGTTGAAGCACCGGTGGGCTACAGGCTTGCTGAAAATCATATAATAGCTCCCGGCAGCAGCAATGTTGAATTCTATTCTATGGAGGACCTCGAACGCCATGACTACATTGTGGCAGAGGATGCTCCTATTGGTTCAGCAATGGCAAACTTCATGAAGATAGACGGCACAGTCTATGACCCGGAGGACCCGGATAACACCATAGTCCCTCTTGAAGGCGCAGAATATCAGATGTACCTGCTGGAGGATGACGGCTCTGAATCACTGCTGTACTTCTCTGAAAACAGCGGCACCGGCATCTATAAATGTCAGGGTACTTCCGGTTCAAGCAGCTATAAGAGCGTACTGAAGAGCAGGACCGTACAGGCAGAGGACGGAAACGGCAATGCAGTATCAAGGAGCGGTTTCATATCTGTAAGAGGACTGAGCTTCGGCACTTATGTGCTCAGGGAGATAAAGGCTCCGGACAGCTATCAGCTTAGTGATGAGGCAGTATTTTTCTATGTAACGGCCTCAACTATCGACGAAAACGGCTATGTAAAGTTCGCAGACGAGTCCGGCAGCGAGCCTGATAATACTACAGACACCCTTCTGCTAAAGGACGATGAGGTCCTCAGCAGTCTGGTGCTCACAAAGGCAGACGCTGTAAATGAGGAGAACTACCTCGGTAATGCGATCTATTATCTCTACAAGCTCCAGCCAAATACAGACTCCTCCGTGACAAGCGAGGACTACCTCAGTGCTGCAAAGGCGGCATCTATTCTGTCAAGAGGACTGACATCTTCACAGACATTCACGAAATACTGGGGCGAAGAGCCGGAGCGGACGCTGAATATCGACTCAGGCGGAAAGGCAATTGCGGAGGAGCTGCCATTCGGCACATACCTCCTCTATGAGTTCCTCGCACCTGCCGGCTACAAATGGAACAATGACATAAACAAGTGGGAGACCTGGGCATATACGAGCCATGAGCATGAAAAGCTCAGCCAGGTAGTGGTCATCGACCAGGATACGGTCTTTGAGAACAAGACTGTCTCCAGCGAGGCCGTGGCTGACGAAAACGGCAACCCTCCTGATTCTCCGGAATGGCACCCCACCTATGCGGAAACTATAAACTATCATGAGTTCTATGCAAAGCACCTGGACGAGCGCAAGGAGGGCGAAACAAGGCTCATCAAGCGCAATGAGGACCAGCTCGGACTCAACAATGCGGTATTCGCACTGTATCAGGTCAGACTGACCGATGCGGAGCTTGCAGGAGTGCTCGATAAAACAGAGTCCGAGGTATCAGCAATGTCTGAGGCGGACAAACAGCTCGCACTCAGCAAGCTGGAGCTGAGCGTGGACGACATCGACTTTGACAGCCATTTCGACTTTGCAGAGGGCGCTCCCAGGACTGACGGCAGCGGAAAGCCCATTGATAAGCCCATAGACACACAGATGAAGACCAACGGCGACAAGACAAAAATGGGCGCAACTGTCACAAAGACAGGCCTTGAATGGGGCATCTACTACTACTATGAAGTAAAGGCTCCCTCAGGCTATCAGGCGGACAGCACACCCTACTTCTTTGCTGTTGATTCCGATTCTGTGGGAACTCTCATAGAGGCCGAGGTCAGCGATGAAAAGACCTTCGGAGAGATATGGATGTATAAGCAGGCAAAGGAGGCTGACGCAGAAGGGAATCATACAAAGCTCTTCGGCGCACAGTTCGACCTGTATCACAAGGACGGCGGCCTGGTATATTCCATACCGATGCTGAGACTCACAGGCGCAGGCATCGGAAACAGGGTAAAGCTGTTTGTAAAGAAAGCAGAAGTCCTCGATAAGAAACACATAAGATTCGTTCTTATCGCCCCTGACGACGGCAGCCAGTGCATTCTTACAGCGGAGTACGCTGAGGATGCGGATGGTACTGTACTTTCACTTACCCCTAATGAGACTTTTATAAACAAGTACGGCAGTGACCTTGTACTGTCTGATTTCAGACTTTCATATTATGTGGTATCTGCCGATGAAAAGAGCTATTATGACGACGACCGGGGATATATCCCCTTCAAGGAGGAACCTGCCGAGCCTGTGCTCCCTGACAACTATTCCAGTGAGGAATATGAGGAGTACCAGCAGCAGATGTCCGACTATCATCAGGCGCTCAGCGAATACTACAGGAGCGAGCTGATAAAGTCCTGCATGACACATAACTACATCACAGCCGACAGCGGCGGACGTCTCAACGTCCGTGGACTTGACTGGGATTCATACTACTTCCGGGAGACAGTTCCTCCGGAGGGCTATGGCCTTGCAGACGACGTTGTGTTCACAGTGAACGCTTACAACTGCGATAACCAGTTCATTCCCTGCGAGGACCCTCCGGCACAGGCTGGAATAATCATCGACAAGGAAATACCTGACCCGGACTACTTCGACGCATTCGGTGAACCTACCTTCATGTACAAGGTGTACGGACTGAGACCGGCTGAGACCGGCGAGACCGCCGACTACACCAAGGGGGGCACTGATTACGTCAGGGACGGAAGGACATATACTCTTTCGATACACCTGACAAAGCCGAACACAAAGGGCTCCGCAATGGTGAACGTCCCTGCCGGACAGTATCTCATCGAGGAGCTGCCGGTATCAAGATATGAGTGCTATGACCTTGAAATGGTGACCGGAAACAATGTGAAGGTAAAGAGCGTGAGCCTGACTACTCCAACATCGGCAGCAGTCGAGGACAGCACAAAGCATGACATCAACGGTGGTGATTCCACAATGCCATGGACGGCCTTCTGCGACCTGACAGGTGCAGACAGCTCATTCGGAGAGATGCTGGCATTCCATGTGAAGTACAGCAACCGGATAAAGAGGTACGACCATTTCAGCGAGGTATCATATGCGGATAACCAGATACCTGAGCGAGAGTTCGTAACTGCGTTCAAGCCTATCTACATCCCGCTCATCCCTGTTGAGGACGGAGACTCATACACTTATGAGATAGACCTTGCAGAGGCTCTTGCAAACGGCGACTTCGAGGCTGCACTGAGTTATAACACTGAAAAGATAAAGGAACTCACTGCTGATGAGCTCAGCAAGGTGAAGTTCAGCAGCAATACGTCTGCTCCTGTAACAAACGTGTCCTTTGACGGAACTATCCTGAGGATCACAGTTGCAGACCCGGCATCTGCTGCGGGACAGTCCATATCACTCAATGCCGGTTACAGCGATGACCCGGACTTCACAGTCTATGACGAGCAGGACACCAGCATGGTAAGAGGCTCGCTGGAGCTGACTTTCAGTGATATACAGGCAGATACAGTTAAAAAGGTCATCCTGAAGAACGATGTTTCAAACCTTTCATACTTCCCAAGAACGGAAGGTGCGGAAAAGGATACCTCAGTAGCTGTGCTGTACACAAGACCATACGGCGGCGGAGATGTGACCAGGTCCATGCAGATTGAGGGGCAGACGGCTGACATAACTCCTGCTGACAATGGACACGTTTTCGCTTACTGGTACCTCCTTGACCCGGACGGCAGACCGGTCCTTGATAAGAACGGCGATATTATCCAGTTCACAATGGAGGAGATAGAGACTTATATCTTCGACGGCACCTGGCCGGCTTACATGAAAGCAGGTACTGCTGAATCATTGCTCCCTGCAACGTTAGAAAACCCCGCAAATGTGGCGAATATTTCTTCGTTTACTTTCCAGGCGGAGCTTTTGGCACAGGATAAGCCTACGGCGATGTTTATAGATGGAAATAGTTTTAGAACATTTGCAAGAAGATTTGCAGGTAATACATGGAGTACTGCTGTTATTACTCAAATCATTTATTCTCCAACACCACCAACTGAAAATGGAATGACAAAATATGTTTTGCCGAGTAAAATAACTGGTAATTATGGTAATACCACAAATTATACGGCTGTTTCTTTGACAAAACCAGGTGAAAATAATGGCGTTCCAGATTTTGAGAATTATGACAGCTACAACTCGGACTATCCTAATGTAATTTATATGTGGTCGGTTGGAACAGTTGTATATTGGTATACAGATGACCCAACTAATAAAGCTATGTTAAACTACGATTCGTCTTGGATGTTTGCTGAGATGGATGGAATAAATAATGGCTTTGTTAATACTGGATTAGACCATATGTGCGCCGATGAAGTTGTAACGATGTCCCATATGTTCTATTGTAAAAATACTAATACGAAAGAAATTCCAGAAATTAATTTGGATAGTTGGAAAACACCTAATCTAACGAATTTGGAGTATATGTTCTTCAATCTTCGTGGACTGAGAAATATCTCATGGGAAAACCTTGATACAAGTAATGTAACAACAATGAACAGTATGCTCAACTGTGTTGGCTTGTATAATATCGACTTCTTGGCAGATTTGAATACAGATAAACTAACAGATATTGGTTGGTTCATTAATCCTCAAAATGGAAGTACATTGAATAACCAGGCGTCTAATCCAAATATGCTTGATTTAGTTTCGAGTTGGAGTAGCCTTGATAGTTTGACTGAGTCAAAAGAAGCTTTCAGGGATTGCTGGATAAGAAACAAGACATTCACAACAACAAACGGTTCAACATATAAGGTAGAAGGAAATGGTTCCATTACAAAAATCAGTTGATTGAACTAAAACTAACCCCCGCAGGAAAAAGGCGGGTACTCGTAAAGAAGTTTTTGTGATTTGAAGATGAGGTTGCGTAACCATGGCGGTTACGCAGCCTTTCTCTTTTTGTCGTATTTCATGCTGTCAGCGACAGCAGTTGTAACGGCAACATCGAAACGATAGTGTATCTCGATCTCCTGTGTGCGGTGACCACTGCTCTTGTCAGGAGCGTGAACGACGATCTTCTCGATCAGTTCATGTATAATCTCAGGTGTCAGCTCCGTGATATGCTCATATTTCTGTACTGCCCTGATGAATGCGGTCACATCGGTTGCCTTCTGTTCGGCAGTATCAATGTAAGCAGTCAGCTCTGCTACGGTTGCTCTCAGTTTCTTCTGCTCGTCCTCATATCCTGCTGACATCAATGCAAA
>CACWPR010000055.1 GCA_902762855.1 Ruminococcus flavefaciens | reverse complement strand
CTCTACTTAGTATGGGTAGATGAGTACAACGACTGGAGAGTAGCAGACAGCACCTATTCCTATAACTACTTTAGAAAACTGACAGACGAAGAAGCTATCACAGCGGGCAATGAGTTAATGAACGGATTTGCAGACGTATTCAACGCATACATCGGCGCAGATGTACAGGTAGATGAAAAAGACTGCATAGCTTTTAACGTTAAAAATAATAATGGTGACTATGTAGGCGACAGCGGCGGATACTGGGTACTGAATTACTACCGTGTAACAGACAGCAGATTCAGCACAACTGATGAGCTTAAGAGTTATCTTTTCACAAAGTATGAGGATTGGATGGCTGAAGGTATAATAGGCGATCTGAGCAATTTCTCCAACGGAGATCTTATCCCCGATCTGGTAGACACTGAAAAAAATCTGGTTGTATCTGATGTTGCAAGACGTTATGTCAACTACAACGGAAAGCTCTATCTCTGCAGGGATGCCGGAGTGTACTGGCTCAGAGGCGGAGTAAAGATGGAAAAAGACCCCCAGATCACAAGTGCGGATGTCGAAAGCGGAACCTTTGCAAAGTTAAATGTTGACGATTATACAAACACTATCATGAATGAAAATGATTATGCCAATACAGACAGAGGATTTTTCGGAGTAGAAAGAAACGAAGATGGAAAGTGGAGGGTCAACGGATACTATCCTGGCGACTGATCTTTAAATATTTGAACATACAAGGAAGACAAGATGAACAGAAAGAGCCCCTCCCCCGACCGGGGGAGGACTTTTTTTCCATAGGGGAGGAGCTGTTTTGACAAAAAATGTCTTGATTTTTTGTGTATAGTGTTGTATAATAGTAGAAGTAATTCTTTTTAAGGAGTAATAATAATGAGTAAGGTAAATATAGGATTCATAGGAGCAGGAAATATGGGCAGTGCTATAATGAAGGGCATTGCAGGCAGCTCAGCATCAGAAAATATAGACCTTTATGCCTTTGACCCGGACAGTGCCAAGCTCGCAGCACTTGCAGAGTCAGGAGTTTCACCCTGCGGCAGTGAGGCAGAGTTGGTATCAAAGTGCAAGTACATATTCCTTGCAGTAAAGCCTCAGATAATCGAAGGAGTGCTTGAGGCAGCAGCTCCGGCAGCAACAGCAGATACAGTATTCATTTCAATTGCAGCCGGTATATCAGATGAGTTCGTAGCAAGAAAAACTCTCCCGGAGGCAAAGGTCATTCTCGTAATGCCTAATACCCCCCTCCTTCTCGGTGAGGGAGCGTCAGCTCTTTCCAGAAACGAAAAGGTAACCGATGAAGAGTTCGAGCTCATTCTCGGAATATTCAGACTCTGCGGCAAGGCAGCAGTTATCTCCAAGGACAAGATGAAGGAGATAATCGCCATCAACGGCAGCAGCCCTGCATTCATCTACCTTTTTGCCAAGGGATTCATAGATTACGCTGAGTCCGCAGGCATCGACAGAGCCGCAGCTCAGGAGCTTTTCGCACAGAGCCTTATAGGTTCCGCAAAGATGATAACAGACTCCGGCTACAGCATCGACGAGCTCATAAAAATGGTATCCTCACCCGGAGGAACAACTCTGGCAGGCCTTGACCGTCTTTATGAGGGAGATCTTACAGGAACAGTAAAGAAATGCTGTGAGAGCTGCACCAACAGAGCCTACGAGCTTTCAAAGTAAGGTTCTAACTTATCCCGGACGTGCATATCCTTGAACAGGAAAGGATGATGCACAATGGAGCGTACAAGCAATACAGTCAGGCTTTCACGGAGGACGGCACTATTTCTTTTGAGTATATTCGTGACTGCCGGTATCATAGCGGGATCAGTCTATCAGGCAATGAACGTCCCGCAGCCGTCAGCGCTGATACATCAGTACTGGGCGCCGGTCTATCCGGAAATGAGCATATTCCGCTATATGTGCGGAGGACTTGTCCAGTCGGTACTGTGTCTGACAGTGCTGTATCTTTTCGGCTTTTTCGCACTTGGACAACCCTTCGGGGCAGCGGTACTGTTCTACAGAGGCTTCGGGATAGGAGCATCTGCTGCCATGCTGTACAGTATGTTCGGAGCAAAGGCATTTCTCATCGTGCTGCTTCTTGTAGTGCCAAAAGGTGCAGCACAGGTGATAGTCCTTTTGCTGGGAGTACGTGAGCTCTGCCGTGGGTCAGGGTACACCCTTGCCTGCTGGACAGACACAGAGCGCATAGACCCGGAACAGGGAAATTTCCGGCTGTACTGCATAAAGTTCATAGTACTTATGATAATATCAATAACAATATCGGCTGCTGATGCTGCACTTAACCTTGTGTTTGCAGGGCTGAGCTGAATAAATGGAGGATGTTTGAATTGGCATTTTTTGACTACGAGAGCGCAGGACCGGGCATATCGAAGAATGCTCCCCGGAAAAAGGGAATAGGTCTGTTTTTCGATATACTGTTCAGGAAATTCTGGCAGCTTATGGGAGTTAATCTTCTATACTTTCTGTTCTTCATACCGCTTTTCCTGATACTGTCAGTTATAAGTTTTTTTAACAATGAGATCGTTGTACTGGTGCTTTCGGCGATACTTCTGCTGACCTTCATGGTGACAATAGGACCGGCTACAGCAGGAATGGCTAAGATAATGCGGTGCTATCTTATCGAAAAGCACACATTCATAGTCCGGGACTTTTTCAGGACATTCCGGAAGAACTTTAAAAAAGCGTCGATAATAGGATTCATTGACTGTCTGGTACTGTTTTCGGTTTATGCATCCTTCAGTGTTTATCCCGTCATGGCAGCCCAGTATGACATGAAGATACTCTATCTTCCAATGACTCTTACCCTGAGCATAGCTCTGATAGTCATGATGATGAATTACTATATTTACCTTATGCTGATAGCGACCAGTCTTTCGCTGAAAAATCTCATCAAGAATTCATTTGCACTTGCATTTGTAGCAATGAAGAAGAATATTCTCACGACACTTATCTCATTTGTATGTATAGGTATAATGTTCGTCCTGATGATATATGTATTCCCGCTGTTCCTTGTTATACTTCCGATATTCCCGGCGGCATTCATGTGCTACGTGGCCAGCTTCAACAGCTACCCGGTGATACAGAAATACGTTATCAATCCATATTATACCAGCATCGGTGAGGTGAATCCTGAGCTTGTAAAGGAAGAGCCCGGTGAGGATGAGGTAATATTTGAGGATATGGGCGGCAAGGAAAAGCCTATCGAAAAGCGCAAAAAAGGCAAGGGCAAGCGCATATCATAAGAAAAAGGAGTCTCACAGGAGACTCCTTAATTTTATTCGTATTTGACCTTAAATCCAGTGAACTCCGCTCTGTTGTTTCCCTGAGCATACAGTCCGATAATTACTCCGGTGAAGCCTGATGCGACCTCTGATGAGAGGTATTTGCTCTGGGCATAGCCAAGTTCATGGAGATTTTCGCCGTCCTTGACGCTGAACGTGTATCCGAGAGGACTCATATTTACGCAGAGCTCAGCACATCCGGAGGACAGAGGCACCGCACACTGAACGTGCTTTATGTCACCGATATTCAGCTTGAGCACAGCCTCGTGACCGTTGCCGCAGCTTCTCACGGCAATGTCGTAGTGCTGATTTTCGTCCATGTACAGCGATATGCCTGCCTCTCCGGAATCTTCTGATACCATGCAGACGATACTTCCATTCATGTCAGTCTGACGTATGCCGATAAAGGTAGGGGAGTCAACGTCGTCGATAGTGATGTCAGTGCCGTGGAGCACTACCATGTCAGAGGAAAGCTCATAATTTTCTGTGTGAGGATGTCTGAGATAGCACCAGTCAACTGAGAAGTCAGTATTCCCGAAGGTATAGACCTGTTTGCGCTGCTGGACAAAGCTGCCGGTTATCTCGTATTCCTCAGCAGTGGTGCCATTAGTGCCGGCTGTGAACCAGCCGTCATCTCCGAAGAAAGCGGGAGTCATAAAGACCTCACGGCCAAGGTGGTGGTAGGGCATCCAGCGGTCAGTCTGACGGAATCCGAGGTGGATGATGAACCATTCACCGGAGGGACTGAGGACCAGGTCTCCGTGGCCGACTCCCTGTATCCGGAAGCCTCCAAGGTTGCGGTTAGTGAGCACAGGATTGCCGCTGTAGCCCTCAAAGGGTCCCCACACGGACTTGCTGCGTGCGTATGTTATCATGTGACCGTATTCCGTACCCCCCTCAGCGGCCATAAGGTAGTAGTAGTCACCGATATGGTACATATGAGGGGACTCCAGGTATCTGCCTCCTGAGCCTGCCCAGATATGTCTGCTGGGAGTGAGCTTTTGCCCGGTGGAAATATCTATCTCACACTGGGTAATGCCCTCTCTGCCGTTTTCGTCTGTACCGTTGCTGATGAAGTAAACATGGCCGTCATCGAAAAGAAGAGAGGGGTCGATGCCGTCCTGGTCTATGAAAACAGGGTCAGACCATTCGCCGTGGATGTCATCGGTGCAGATGTAGAAATTCCGGTTTACAGAGGTATTGGTAGTCACCATATAGAATCTTCCCTGGTGATAGCGGATAGTAGGCGCATAAACGCCGGCTGAGCTGCCTGCTTTTTCAAGCATTACCTGACTTTTTCTGGTAAGGCAGTTCCCTATCTGTTTCCAGTTGACCAGGTCGGAGCTTTCAAAGAGGGGAACTCCGGGGAAGTACTGGAAAGAGCTGCAAACCATATAGTATTTACCGTCAGCGCAGCAAACGCTTGGGTCGGGGTAAAAACCCCGTACCACTGGGTTCTGATATATCATATACAAACTCCTTTGCAAAGAATATGGGAATATTATATACCGGAGGCACAGGAAAGTCAAGCCAGAAATGTGACAATCAACAGCATAAAACGGACATCACTGCTCCTTGGGACGGAGCAGCCGGAATTTCCGTTTGGATATGGTAAGTACACCGGCATTTTTCAGCTTGGTTATCTCACGCTGGAGGGCGCTGCGGTTCACGCAGAGGTAGTCAGAGAGGGCGGTAGTGGAGAATGGTATCTGAGGAGTGCGGCCTTCGGGGGTCTTATCCTCGATGAGCTCAAGGCAGCTTATCAGCTTGTCACCGATAGACCTCTGGCTGAGTACTTCGATACGTTCGCTGAGGTTGATAGTTTTTTCTGACATGAGTTCAAGGAGGTTCTCAACGACCTTGGAATGGCAAGGGCAGGCATTCTCGCATCTTTTAGTTATCTCTGAGCGCCTAACGAACATGACCTCGCAGTCAGTTTCGCTGACTATCTCCAGGCTGCTGCGCTTTGAGATGCTGAAAGTGAAGAATGCGCCGAAAATGCTCTGTTCTTCAAGGGACTCAATGATAGTTCTCACGCCGTTTATATCATATCTTACCATAACAGCATGGCCGCTGAGAATGATGCCGATACGGTCACTGTAGCCGTCAAAGTCAGCAATGGAGCTCCCTGCTTTATATTTCCTTATATCAGGAGCAAAGCAGGCGATCATTCTTTTGCAGTCGTCAGTGTTTATGCCTTTGAAAAGGATGTTATCTTCTGGTAACATAAAAATTCCTCCGATGTTGCAATTGCAACAGATTTTTTTCTTTTATTATGATACAATATATACAGACAAAAGTCAAGCATATTTTTTATTTTTGTACAGGAGGTATGAAAAATGAAGGTCAATGTTATAGGTGAGGAGATCTCACAGGAAGAGATCAATGCTTATATTGACTACGGCAAGAAGAAGTACAGAGGCAGAGAAATATCTGAGATGACTGTAAAAACTGACGGCGAGTTTGTTGACCTCAGGTTCGATTTCACAGCTATGCCTTTTGACAGGATAAGAAGAATAACAGGCTACCTTGTCGGTACCCTTGACCGCTTCAACAACGGTAAGCGTGCAGAAGAGCACGACAGAGTAAAACACAGTGTATGATCCGGTGCCGTGTCCCGGTACAGGAACAATAAAAAAACGGAGGTAATCAATATGGCAAAGTATGTATGTCCCGTATGCGGATACGTTCACGAAGGAAACGAGCCCCCTGAGAAATGTCCTCAGTGCGGAGTACCCGGTTCAAAGTTCATAAAGAAGGAAGCAGGCGAGAAGCTCGTATTTGCTTGTGAGCACGAGGTAGGTGTAGCTAAGGCTGTTACTGACCAGGAAATAATCGACGGACTGCGTTCAAACTTCACAGGTGAGTGTACTGAGGTAGGAATGTATCTTGCAATGGCAAGAGTTGCCTACAGAGAGGGCTATCCTGAGATAGGCGCATACTGGGAGAAGGCTGCATATGAAGAAGCAGAGCACGCTGCTAAGTTTGCAGAGCTCCTCGGTGAGGTAGTATCTGATTCCACAAAGGAGAACCTGGAGAAGAGAGTTGCTGCTGAGCACGGCGCTACAGAGGGCAAGCTCAAGCTGGCTAAGAGAGCTAAGGAGCTCAACCTTGACGCTATCCATGACACAGTTCACGAAATGGCAAGAGACGAGGCTCGTCACGGCAAGGCATTCGAGGGACTTCTCAAGAGATATTTCGGCTAATTGAAATAATAACGATACCTCCGGTATTCCGGAGGTATTTTTTTGCAAATAACAGTCACACAGGCCGCTCCGGATGAATATAATGCAGTGAAGTGCAGAAATGCACATCTCCAATAACAGAAGGAGGGTCAATATGAGTGAGTTTAATATGGATAGGGACTGCAATGGAGTACCAATAAGGGCAGAAAGGGTATTTGATAGCTGCAGCGACAAGGACTGTCTGGCAGGCCTGCCGGTAACACTGACGGGAGGGCCGCTTCCGCCGGAGGTGAGCATAGTCAGGAGCCGTTCTGCGGCGGTGGACAACATAACCATAAGCGTAGAGCCTGTGCCCTTCAATAAGGGGTTCTATTCGATAGACATTACTTATTCTTTTACGCTGGAGATACTGGCTTATGAAAGCTCCCGGAGCGTTCCTGTAGTCATGGAGGGAACTGCCTTTGCGACGAAAAACTGCATCCTGTACGGCAGCGAGTCCTCGGTAAAGACTTTTACAGACAGTCCGGAGCCACCGGCGGTACCGGCGGAGAGCGGCTCATGCTGCGGCAATCTTCCCCATGCAAATGTCTCTGTGCTGGAACCAATAGTCCTTGAAACAAGGATAGGCAGGGGATGTCAGCCTGATGATGTGCCCGGAGACAGGAATGTCTATGTGACCCTTGGTCTTTTCTCAGTTACAGAGCTGACTCGTCCGGTAACTCTTATGGTGCCGACTCTGGACTACACTATACCCAGAAAGCAGTGTACCTGTGACTCAGACTCACCCTGTGAAGTCTTTGAAAAGCTGAAATTCCCGGAGGAGGAATTCTCCCCGGCATCACTTTGCAATGATGAGTCAGACTGTGCAGGACTTGACGAGGTAATGAGCTGAGATACCATTCAATAACAGGGAAGAGGACGGGAAGAGGACGGTCAGGGAGAATAAAGCTCAGACGGGCAGCGGCAGTTTTGGTGATACTTACAATGCTTGCAGTTACGTTCACATCCTGGCACTTTGCAGAAAGGGCAGTCCGTCCGGCAGCACGTATTCAGGCAGAGCACTACGCAAGGAGGTCTGCCAGTGAGACTATTTCAGCGGAGGTTTCTGATTACCTGGACGACAACCGGTTCGCCTACACGGACTTTGCAGCGGTACTGTACGACGAAAGCGGCAGGGTAGTATCAGTGGAGGCAATACCCTATAACATCAACAAGGTGCAGTCGGAGCTGACGCTCCGAATAAATCAGCGGTTCAGAGAGCTGGACTCCGAGGTCACACGTATCCCCATTGGCACGCTCTCAGGAAACTATCTTTTGTCCGGGAAAGGTCCCGGATTAAAGCTGCGGATATGTCCGGCTGAGGAGGTAACGGTCAGACTGGAAAGCGAGTTCACCTCGGCGGGCATGAATCAGACGACCCACCGTATATCGGCAATTATCACCGCAGAAGTGAGTTCATCCATGCCGATATATTCATTCAGCACCAAAGTCGAGTTCGAGTTCCTCATTGCAGAAACAGTGATAATAGGGGAAGTGCCTGCACTGAGCAGATATGCATGGAGCAGTCTTGACGGTCAGGCCTTATAATGAAAAAAGGGACGCAGTGTGCGTCCCTTTAACTTATTCAACTGTAACGCTCTTAGCGAGGTTTCTCGGCTTGTCAACGTCATATCCCTTAGCAACGGAAACGTAATATCCAAGGAGCTGGAGGGGGATAACGGAAAGGCTTCCGGCGAAATGGGGGTCTGTCTGGGGGATGTAAACTGTGAAGTCAGCAGTGTCCTCCATGCTGTAATTTCCGTAAGTAGTAAGTCCCATGAGGAAAGCGCCACGGCTCTTGACCTCGACCATATTGCTGACGGTCTTTTCGTAGAGGTCCTGCTGAGTGAGAACGCTGATAACGAGGATACCGTCCTCTATAAGGCTGATAGGACCGTGCTTGAGCTCACCGGCAGCGTAAGCCTCGGAGTGGATGTAGCTTATCTCCTTCATCTTCAGGCTGCCCTCAAGGCTGATAGCGTAGTCGATGCCACGGCCGATGAAGAAAGCGTCCTTAGCGCCTGCCAGCTTATTTGCAAACCACTGGATGCGCTCCTTGTCAGCGAGTATCTTTTCTATCTTATCGGGGATAGTGTAGAGCTCAGTGAGCATTTCGGAGCATTTCTCCTCAGGCATTTCACCTCTTGCAACTGCAAACTGCATAGCCAGGAGGTAACCGGCGATGAGCTGAGTGCTGTAGGCCTTAGTTGTAGCAACAGAGATCTCAGGACCAGCGAGTGTATAGAACACATTGTCTGCCTCACGAGCAATAGAGGAGCCTACGACATTGACGATGCCGAGGGTCTTTATGCCCTTATCCTTAGCCTCTCTGAGAGCAGCGAGACTGTCAGCAGTCTCACCGGACTGACTGATAATGATCACCAGGCTGTCCTTAACGAGAGTCATTTTTCTGTATCTGAACTCCGAAGCGAGCTCAACTCTAACAGGGATAGTAGTGAGGTCCTCGATAACGTACTGAACGGCCATACCAACGTGGTAAGCAGAGCCGCAGGCAACGATATATATCTGAGAGATCTTCTTCATTTCCTCATCGGTGAGACCGATGCCGGAGAAGTCTATTTTTCCGTCCTTGACAACGGAGTTGATAGTATCTCTGACTACCTTGGGCTGTTCGTGTATCTCTTTGAGCATGAAGTGCTCGTAGCCGCCTTTTTCGGCAGCCTCAGCGTCCCACTTTATCTCAGTGAGCTCCTTGCTTATTTCTTCACGGTCGATGTTATAGAAAGTAACAGCGCCCTTCTGGAGCCTTGCGATCTCCATATTGCCGATGTAGTAAACATTTCTTGTATATTTGAGTATAGCAGGAACGTCGGATGCAACATATGTCTCGCCGTTAGAGATACCGATTATCATAGGGCTGTCCTTGCGGGCGGTGTATATTTCACCGGGAAAGTCTCGGAACATTACGCAGAGAGCGTATGAGCCTCTGATACGTATCATAGCACGGGCGATAGAGTCAACAGGGCCGAGACCATACTTCTTGAAGTAGTAGTCGATGAGCTTAACAGCCACCTCAGTATCGGTCTGGGACTTGAACTCATAGCCGCTCTTGACCAGCTTTTCCTTGAGTTCCTGATAGTTTTCGATGATACCGTTATGAACGGCGATGACGTTCTCATCGTCACTGCAATGAGGGTGAGCATTAAGGGTAGAGGGTTCGCCGTGGGTAGCCCAGCGGGTATGACCTATTCCGCACTCGCCTTTAACGGCCTCGCCTTCGTTGGTCATTTCCTTCAGGACCTTGAGCTTGCCCTTAGCCTTGACTATCTCAGTATCGCCGTCACCGCAGCGTACTGCGATACCGGCTGAGTCATATCCTCTGTATTCGAGCTTAGAGAGTCCGTCAAGCAGTATAGGAGCTGCCTGAGAGACACCAGTAAAGCCTACTATTCCACACATAAATTGATTCCTCCATATCTAAAGAGTGAGCACATCTGCTGCTAAAGGCAGAGATGCACTGCAATACTATTATACACTATATACGGTGCATTTGTCAAACACTATTTACTTTGAGGCTTTGCCGACTTGTTGACCCTCTTTGACAGGAAGGTATCGTGGCTCTCTCTCATCTTGAAACTGTTTTCCTTTTTGTAATTAGATGCCATGAGCTGTTTATGAACGGTTTTCAGCTTAGCCTTCATAGAGCCGACGGCGATAAAGGCGATAAGAAGTCCTATGATAAGGCATATGGCGAAAACCATGACAGGGTTTCGTTTAGCTTTTTCTGTACCCTTGTCGGTATTTTTTTCGCCGTAGTCAGCATCCTCGTCATTTACTCCGAACTCATCCACATAGTCGAAACCGTCATTTACGTAGTCGTCAAGGTCCTCGTCATAGTCGAATTCATCAGCATAGCAGACTGAGACTGAGTCGTGTCCGGAGAGCTGTCCGGTAAAGAACGGAGCAGCAGTCAGAGTAAGTGAAAGTGCAAGAACAGCCGCAATTTTTCTTATTATCATACCGCACCTCCTCACACGATACCCAGAAGGAAAGCCAGACCGAAGAGCACAGCAGTAGAGACCGCAGTGATACCGGCGAACCATTTAGCAGCAGCACCTGAGTCAACAGGGAGGTCTCCCACGAATTTACCGGTCTGACCGTTCATAGCGAATGTATACTTGTTCCCGTTCCATGTAGTATTGAGGAGCCATACAGGATAAAGTGCGTACTTGGCCTTGCTGTTGTTGAGCTTTATATTAGTACTCTCCGCTTTTACGGTGTCATAGCCATTTACAGTCTCACGGAAAGCAGCCTCCGTGCTGTTTTTTATACGTTCGTTAGCTCTTGCGATGCTCTGCTCAGCCGATACATCATACCTGTCAGCGAGGTAGCCTGAGAGGTAAGCAGTCTTGAAGTCAACAGCGTCGCTGAAATTGAATGGCTCAATAGACTCCATAAGGTCATCAGGCATTTTAGAAGAGCCGTCAACAGGCACACGCTCAAAGGATATGTCACCGGAGCGAACAGCGGAGTAGTAGCTGGTCTCGACGTAGTTGAACTGACTGTCGCTCCAGCGCTTGACCTTCTCTGCCTTGTAAATGATATTTGCATCAGCATCGGCATCAAAGAGCCAGACAGGGACATAAACTCCCTTTATTTCGTCAATGTGGTTCTCATCCTTAAAGACCTTAGGCAGCAGGCGCTTGCCCTCCATATGCTTGTTGAGGGCGGCTTTTGCCGCTTTTTTATCGAGCTTGAAAGGGATGACGTAGTCGGGCTTGAGGTCGCCGGCGAAGCTGCCTGACATAACGATAGGAGCGTCACAGTAGGGGCAGCTTGACGCACCGGTAGTTGAATCGGTGATTATCTCAGCACCGCAGGACTGGCAGGAGTAGACATTCATACCATTGGTCTCGCCGTTATCCCACTGACCGCCTGCCTGAGAGTCCCATTTCATATCGTTGCCTGAAGCGGCAGCGAGCTCTTCGTTATACTGCTGAACGGTATCAACGTCGAATTCTGATTCACAGAAGGGGCACTTCATATTCTGAGTACCGCTGTTGAATTCCAGTTTACCGGCGCAGCATGGGCATTTGTATTCAATTAGTTCAGACATAAATACACCTCACATGGGTATCGTATAAAATATGGTGCAGCTTCATCAGCCGACGAGCTGCACCAATAATAATTACTTAACGATATCGGAATCGTCGAATGGGTCTCCGCACTCAGCGCAGAACTTCGGAGGATTGAACGGGTCAGCAGGCTCCCAGCCGCACTTGTCGCAGCGGTAGAGAGGAGCACCTGCCGGCTTAGGCTTGCCGCACTCAGCGCAGAACTTGCCCTTATTTATAGCACCGCAGGAGCAGGCCCATCCTTGGGGAGCAGCGTCAGCGGGCTTGGGTTTACCGCAGTTAGCGCAGAACTTTCCTGTATTCTCGGAACCGCACTCGCACTTCCAGGAGTTAGCAGGAGCTGGCTTGGGCTTACCGCAGTTATTGCAGAACTTGCCTGTATTTGTGGTACCGCAGTCGCACTTCCAGCCGTCAGCGGGAGCAGCACCGCCTGCACCGGGAGCAGTAGCAGCGCCAACAGCACCCTGCTGAGCACCCATACTGAAGAGACTCTGAGCGTTCATACCGCCGGCCTGATTAGCCATACCCATGCCGAAAAGACCCATAGCAGCGCCGTTGGGGTTGCTTGCAGCGTTCTGCATAGCCTGAGCCTGAGCCTCAACGAGAGTAGCAGCGGCATTGGTGGGGTTAGTATTCCAAGCTCTGTCCTCAAATTCCTGGATACGCTTTGTATCCTCAGCGGAGATAGTAGCTGAGTTGATAGCTACCTTCTCTATCTGGAGACCTCTCTTCTCCTTCCACTCAGGATCGAGCTCTGTCTCGATAGCAGTCTTGACTTCTCTCTGTCTGCCGGGGAGCTCATCATATCTGATGCCTGAAGCGGAGATATTAGCGAAAGCAGGCTGGAGGGAGTCAAGGAACTCGCTCTTGAGCTGGCTGTCCAGCTCGCTGCGTGAGTACTGGTTAGTAACGTTTCCGCAGACATTGGTATAGAAGAGTACCGGGTCAGCTATCTTGTAGGAGTATATACCGTTGCAGCGAACGCCAACAGTAAAGCTCCTGCCGAGGTCCTGATATGTAACACGGAAAGGAACGGGGTTCTGGGTACCGAACTTGTTGTCCAGGAGTTCCTTCATGTTGAAGAAGTATATTCTCTGGTCCTTAGCAGCACTTCCGCCGTGCTTGATACGCTCCCAGGCCTCTTTGATAGTATTTTTGATACCGGCGCCGAAAGAGCTTGAGAAGATGCTGGGTGCGGTGCCTGTCTGATATGTATATTTACCGGGTTCAGTAGCTATCTCAACGATAACACCCTGGTCAACCATTATCATGGCCTGACCTTCGTGAACAACGATACCGCTTCCGTCGGAGATAACGTTATCATTGCCCTTGGTGTTTGAAGAGTGTTTGCCGAGCTGCTTTTTACCTCTTACAACGAGTACGTCAGTGGGGATAGACTCACAAACGTAGAATTCGAGCCAGGTATCAGCGAGAGTAGTAGCTGCACCGGCAAGAGCTGCATATAAAAGACCCATAATTAAGACTCCTTTCGGGAATTCACCCTATAAAATGATATTTATACGGAAAATAGCACTTTTCCGTTAAATTACAGTCAGTAATAAACCAACATAATGTAATTATAACATATTTTTTGTGAAATTGCACCCCCTTTTTGGCATTTTTTCAGTGCAGGGGATATATTTTTATTATTTAACTATATAAACTTATTCCCAGCCTTTCCAGACATCGGGCTGGTAGCCTATAGTGGCAGCCTTGCCGCTGCGTACTACAGGAGTAATGATAAGGTCCTGATGCTCCAGGAGCTTTTCCTCCTTGTCACTGTCTGAAAGGTAGTTCATGAGGGTAAGAGTCTGCTTATCCTTTGCGGAGCTGTTTATGAGCTTGTCAATACCTCCGACTGCCTGTTTTACGCTGTTGAACTCACCTTTGCTCATACCCTTTTCCTTCATATCTATGAACTGATATTTTATATTGCGTTCCTTGAACCAGCGTTCAGCCTTCTTTGTGTCAAAGCATTTTTTAGTGCCGAATATCTGTACATTCATAATTATTCCTCCGAAACGAAAGCAGCGTTTATATCAGCAGGACGGTTCAGCTTGAAGGAGATGCTGTGGAGTTTAAGACCGTTCTGGGCGAAATAGAGCCTTGCAGCGGTAAAGTGGGAGAACAGGGGAGCCTCCTTGGTGATGCTGACAGGTTTTCCGCCGGTACCGTTCCAGGTGAAGGTGCCGCTTGCGGTGCCCATGAGGAACAGTGTCACAGGTATCTGAGCAAGCTCGCCAGACTCTGAGGAAGCTGTAATAGTGATGTCGTACCAACCGGGAGATGAAACTTTAAGTGCGAAGCTGTGATGCTGGCCCTTGACGCTCTCCATGCCGTCAAGGCCGATAGTGAGCTCTGTGTCCATGTCGTACCATACAACATTCTCGTCGCTGTCGGAGTCCTCCTCCGGACGTCCGATTATCTCTATTTCATCAGCCTGACCCATAAGACGCTTCATAGCGTTTGTTTTCGTAAGGAAATTGAGGATATTCACAGCATTTCTCTGGAGCTCGCCCCTTGTGAGAGTACCGGCAGCCAGTTCGTCAGCGAGAGTATCCTTGTGGTCGGAACTGTCAGCGCAGACCATGTAAACGTCATTCTGAGCCTTAGCCATTGCAGCAAAGTGGTCACGGTCCGGCTTGGAGCCTCTTTCGTTTATGTTAGCCCACCAGTCGGTCATTGTGAAGCCCTTGAAGCCCCAGTCCTCACGGAGGATAGTGGTGTTAAGGTCAAAGTTTCCGGCAGTCCACAGGCCGTTAACGGAACCGTAGGTAGTCATGATAGAATCAGCCTTGCCGTCACGGACAGCTATCCTGAATCCCTTGAGGTATATCTCACGGAGCGCTCTCTCGGAGACTACAGAGTCAAGGAAGTGGCGGTTTGTCTCCTGGTTATTTCCGCAGAAGTGCTTGATAGTGCCTGTCACACCGGAGTTATGCAGACCTGTGAGCTCAGCAGCGGCCATAGTACCTGTGAGGAATGGGTCCTCGGAGAAATACTCAAAGTTGCGGCCGTTGAGGGGGTGACGGTGTATGTTCATTCCGGGACCGAGAAGGCAGTCTACCTTATTAGCGGCCATTTCAAGACCAACGAACTCAAAGAGGGAAGTAACGAGGTGCTTGTTGAATGTGGATGCTATCATAGTACCGTTTGGCAGGCTGAAAGCCTTGGTACCGCAGTCAAGGCGCATACCGGAGGGACCGTCGGAGCAGCATCCGGCAGGGATGCCAAAGGCACTGAGACGGTCAGTTACACCGCCGAAAGCGGAAGCGGTACCGGCAGTAACTCTCGGACTTCCCATACCCTCACCTCTGACGATGCATATAAGGTCCTCATCATCGAGCTGGGCGATGAACTCACGCATATTATTTTTTCTGCTGATGACGTCAGCCAGCTTGATGCCTTTGTCGCCGGTCTGCTTTATCTCCTTGGGGAGCTTGAAATTCCTTCTTCTCTCCTCATCGACCTTGCTGAGGGGAACGGCCTCCTTTTCAGGGATGAGCTGGTCCTTGTCAGAAACAGGACGGATGCGTTCAAATGCCTCAACAGGAGCCATTGCCTGTATACAGCGTTTATACAGTGCAGTTTCCTTCTGTACAACGGAAAATGCCTTTACAGCGGAGCGGACATCGGAGCCGATATAGAAGGTAGGCTCTCCGGCTTCACTTACCCAGCAGTGAGCGTTGCCTGATGCACCGGAGTCGTCGTAGGACATTATATCCTCCAGGTTGATGCGTATAGTGAGTATCTGAGTCTCATTTGGTTCAAGGGCGGCAGTTTTTTCGTAGCCGCAGAGTATCCTTGAGGGATTGCCCAGCTTGCCCTGAGGGGGTTCGCAGTACACCTGTACGACCTCCTTGCCCTTGTATCGGCCGGTGTTGGTCACGCTGACGGTAACAGAAAGGGTCCTTCCGTCACCGGAGGTGTGCATAGGGTGGATACTGAATGTTGTATATGAAAGACCGAATCCGAAGGGGTAGCGTACCTTTGAGCGTTCGGAGCTGAAGGTCTCGAACCACCTGTAGCCAACGTATATGTCCTCGACGTAGAAATTCCGCTCCCTGTTTCCGAAGTAGGGAGCCGAAGGGTAGTCAGCGACATTATAAGCGATAGTGTCCGGGAGCTTTCCTGAGGGACTTACCTTACCGGTGAGCACAGCGGCAGTACCGGTACCTCCAGTCATGCCGCCCTGCCATACATAGAGTACAGAATCCGGCTTTACCTCGTCAACGAAGGACATATCAATGATACCGCCCACATTGAGGAGGACTATCATCTTCCCGAAGTGAGCACGGACAGTTTTCATCATACTGAGCTCAGTTTCAGTGAGGAGGTATGAGCCTTCCTCTTCACGGGCATCCATTTCCTCACCGGCAGTACGTCCGATTATGACCACAGCGGTATTGCTTTCCTCAGCGGCTTTAGCAGCCACAGAGTCATCAAGGGGCATTTCCTTCTGAGACCATGGCTCACTGCCCCAGCCGCTTCCAAGCTCATAGGGATTCTCCTCATCCCACTTGCGGTAGACGTCCAGCAGCCAGGGATTCACCCTGACACCGGCCTCCATAAGACCTTCCACGATGCCGGTCACCTTGGAGACGTTGACCATGCCTCCGGAGCCGGTACCGCTTTTATAGTAATGGAGCTGGATCCTTCCGAAAACTGCTACAGAGCTGTTCTCGTCGAGAGGGAGGGCTTCGTTGTTATTTTCGAGCATAACGATACCTTCCGCAACTGTTTCGGCGGCGGTATCGAGATATTTGTTCCAGTCAAGAGTTTTTTTCATAAGAGGGACCTCATTTCGGTTTTGATATATAACTATTATATCAAATGTACAGATATTTTTCAACCCTTTCCGGTGAAAACCATAAAAAAGACAGGACTGCCGCATCAAGAGCAGCAGTCCTGCACAGGAGAGTTTTTATATGGTCGAAGAATGCGTTACTGATTTTCGGCTACGGCAAGCCTTTCCAGAGGACAGCCTCCGCACCAGCAGGAATAATACACCTTAGAGCATTTCCTGAACTGAGCGAACTTCTTCTCTGCGGACACCGGGTCGCCGTATACCTTCCAGAAGCCTGTGAGCTTGCAGGGACGTTTTTCGATGAATCCCTCAACATCCTCCGGGGGATAGCCGAGGAAAAGGCCTATCTCGTGGGGAAATTCCTCACATTCTCTGAGCCGGCAGCGGAGCCTGGCGATACATTTTTCAGGACTTCCGCAGTCATAGCCGCACTTTCTGAGAACGTTCCCGGCAGCAGAGCAGCGGAGGTCGTTTCTGAGTCTCTCAGGCCGGTAGATATAGACAAGTGCCTTATCATCGGAATACCTGAGCGGCATGACTCTGAGTCCCTTTTTACCAAGAGTATGGTTAAGGGAAGAGAGCTCCTGACGCATCTCATCGGAGCTTGAAAAAGGGCACATGAACATATTGCCTGTTTTAAGTCCTGCAAGAGTCGGGGAGCAGTGGCGTATCACCAGTTCATCCGGCATATTAACTCCTCCTTGTGTGAGTTTCGAGAATATTTTTCAGGGCAGAAGCAGAGCTTGAATGAGAGCGTTCAATACGGGTCTGCATACCCTTTGTTTCGCTGACAGCACATCTGGCCATTTTGTGGGACATCGTGCCTGTGAAGAGGACGAGAAGGTCAGGGGTGCCTATCTGCT
>CACWPR010000054.1 GCA_902762855.1 Ruminococcus flavefaciens | reverse complement strand
CAGGCAATAATAGTTGAAGGAAAGTATGATAAGATAAAACTGTCGTCAGTAATAGACGGAGTGATAATAGTCACCAACGGGTTCGGCATATTCAAGGATAAGGAAAAGCTGGAGCTGATACGCTACTATGCCCGTACTACAGGAATAGTCATTCTGACGGACTCAGACAGCGCAGGCCGCAGGATAAGAGGATATATCAAGGGTGCTGTGCCTGAGGGCAGTGTGCAGAACGTGTTCATACCTGATGTGTTCGGCAAGGAGAAACGAAAGGAAAAGCCTTCCGCAGAGGGCAAGCTGGGAGTGGAGGGGATAGACCCTGATATGCTCCTTGAGTCCTTCAGAAAAGCCGGGATAATGCCGTCTCAGGAGAGAGCGGAATCGGATATAACGAACCTTACTCTCTATGAGCTTGGTCTTACAGGAGGTCCCGGAAGCAGTCAGCTCAGGAAGAGACTGCAAAAAAAGCTGGGCCTTCCCTCACTTATGTCAACCACGGCACTTATCGAGGTGCTCAGGACTATGACAAACAGTGCCGGACTTGCTAAAGAAGTGAATAGTCTGAAGGAGGAAGATAATGGTATATAGCAGTCTGCTTTTCATATACGGTTATTTCCCGGCAGCGCTTCTCATGTACTATGTCACTCCTAAGAAATACCGCAGCATCACGCTGCTGATACTCAGTATTCTTTTCTGCGGTATGCTCAGTATATGGTATCTTGCAGCAATGGCAGTATACATAGCGGTGAATTATGCGGCCTGCCATATAATAGGAAAGTACGTCCGGAGGCCGGCAGCGGCTCTGCCGTTTGGTGCAGCGGTGGTATTTGACATTACCATGCTGTTCGTGTTCAGAACGGAGCTGTTCACTTCATTCCAGAAAACGATAAAAATGCCGGAGGGCTTCTTCCCGCTGGGCATATCATTCATTACTCTCTCTGCGATAGGCCTGCTGGTAGATGTATACACAGGAAGAGTCCGGGGAGACAGCGATATAGTCACTTTCATACTTTATTTCCTTTACTTCCCTAAGCTGCTCATGGGACCCCTCATGCGCTTCGGCAGCTTTGCAAAAACACTCAGCAACAGAAGGTACAGTCTCAGGGATATAGGAATAGGTATGACGATATTCGTAAAGGGACTTGCGAAAAAGGTCATAGCGGCTGACAGTCTTTATATGCTTTACAAATCAGTGACCGATTCGGGATTGGAGGATATGTCAGCACTTACAGCATGGCTTGGGATAACAGCATATGTGCTCTGTTTCTACTATACACTGTCAGGAGTTTCGGATATGGGCACCGGCATAAGCTACTGTTTCGGCATAAGGCTTCCGCAGAGCTTCAATTATCCTATGTTCAGCACAAGGATAAAGTACTTTGCAGCACGGTGGCACATACAGGCGGTACAGTGGTTCCGCAGGTACGTTACAAAGCCGCTTTCCGGCATCAGCCGGCGCAGGTGGATAAGACGTCTGATATTCATGGCAGTATGGGGCCTTTTCGGCTCCTGGTACGGAATGAGCCTTGGCGGAGCGGTCTGGGGACTTATAATAGGAGCGGCAGTACTTGCTGAGAACAAATTCAGCAGAAATAAAGCTCTTGGTATAACAGGAGCAGTGTATACATTTATTGTCACGGCTTTTGCAGGAGTATTCATGGCTGGCAGCAGTCTCAGGGACTCGTTCAACTACCTGCTTGTCATGCTTGGAGGAAACAGGATATTTGCAGACAGCCTGTCACTTTATCTGACAAAGTCCTATATCGTCATACTTCTGATATGTGTTTACGCATCCACTGACCTTTTCAGAAATATGCTCATGCGTTCCGGAAGGTCAAAGCTGAGAACTGCGGTGGGAGCAGTTTCACCGCTGATAGTTCTTGCTTTCATGGTGCTCTGCACGATCCTGATGTCCTACAGCGGAGCATCAGAGATAATGCTCATAAAAATGTAAGGGAGGGAAGATATGCATAATGCAGTAAACAGAGCGACAGCAGTTTTGATGCTGATATTCATATCAGTCATGTCAGTAATGCTGTTTTTCGGCCACAAGGACAAAAGGTCAGAACGGGAGAACAGAGAGCTGGCCGCACTTCCGGATGTCGGACTGTCTGCCATGAGGGACGGCAGTTTCGCCAAAGACCTTGAACATTATACTGCTGACCACTTCCCTCTTAGAGATAAGCTAATAGCCTGGGACGCATCAATTGAGGCCCAGATAAGCGAAAGGATAGTCAACGGAGTATACATCACCGGAGATCGGCTGATAGATACCGGAGCGTCTGACAGGGAGTCGGCTGACAGAAGTGCGGAGGCGATAAACAGATTCCGTGAAAACTACAGCGGAGCGGTGTACTTTGTATGTGTCCCCACATCGTCGGGAGTATATGCCGAGTCTCTTCCGCCGTATATGCAGAAGAACACTGAGAGCCGGCAGATAACAGCACTTTACAGCAGTCTCAGTCAGGATATCCGCCGTGTTGATGCCTACAACATCCTTAAAATGCTGAATGAGAATTATGTTTTTTACCGTACTGATACTAAATGGACCAGCTATGGGGCATACTGTGTTTACAGGACGGTGATACAGAAGTTGGGATTCAGTCCGACTGCCTATGACAAGTACACCATTGACCATGTGACCGACGGATTCCGCGGCGACCTGTACAACCGTTCACAGTACAGTGGGGTCAAGCCCGATATAATGGACATTTACCGCTGCTCAGGCGGAGCTGAGGTCCTTGGATGCGTGGGCAGTGATGAGCAGGGAAACACCTACGAAAGGCAGCTCTATGACAAGAACGGACTTGATTCTGATTACAAATACGATATGTATATGGGAGCTCCGCTGCCTCTTGTAAAGCTGACTACATCAGTAAACAACGAGCGAAAGCTGCTGGTCATCACAGATGATTTCGGAGCCTGTTTCGTTCCTTTCCTGACACAGCATTACAGTGAGATAGATGTGGTAAGGCCCTCGGAGATGAGCGGTCAGATGAGCAGTATTATCGACCCTGATAAATATGAACAGGTGCTTTTTCTGTTTGGCATAGACAGTATGAGTGACAGCACCATATATGAGAAACTTGGTTGAAAGGAGAGTTAAAATGAAAGCATTGATAACCGGAGCAACATCCGGAATAGGCAAGAAAATAGCAGAGAAGCTCAGTGAAAGAGGCTGGGAGCTCATCCTCACAGGCCGTAATGAGAAGGTATTGAAGGATATGCAGGAGCAGTTCGGAAATACAGAGATAATCACCGCTGAGCTGGCTGACCGCAGCGAGGTCATGAGGGTATATGAGTTCTGCCGTGACAAGAATATAGATATGCTGGTAAACAATGCCGGTTACGGACTTTTCGGCCGTTTTGAGGACATTGACCTTGACGACGAAGTCAACATGATAAACGTCAATATTACCGCACTGCACATACTGACAAAGCTCTTTCTCCGTGACTTCAAGAAGCGTGACTCAGGCATCATCCTGAACGTTGCATCTGTTGCAGGATTCATGAGCGGGCCTCTGATGAGTTCATATTACGCATCGAAGAACTATGTGCTCAGGCTGTCTATAGGCATACACGAGGAGCTCAGAAGAGCGGGTTCAAAGGTGAGCATAACTGTACTCTGTCCCGGACCGGTGGACACAAATTTCAACAACCGGGCAGGAGTGAGTTTCAGTGCAAAGCCTATAACAGCGGACTATGCTGCGGAATATGCAATAAAAAGGGCACTGGCCGGAAAGCTGTTCGCAGTGCCGGGACTTGCTATAAAGGCAGCAGCTATCGGGCAGAGATTAGTACCGCACAAGCTGCTTGCAGCGATAGTGTACAATGTACAGAGTGCTAAAAAGAACGGAAGCGGAGAAAGGGAACAGAATAAATGAGAGACGTTAGCTACCGTGTCGCACTTGGAGGGATAGTATCAGCACTGTGTCTGGTAACCATGTTCCTTGCCGGAGTCATACCGGCGCTGTATATACTTCTTCCGATGATAGCAGGGGCTCTTATGATGATAATTTCAGTGGAGGTCAGCAGTGCGTGGGCGCTGCTGACGTACATCTCCGTCAGCTTTTTGTCGATGATAGTCACCTTTGACAAGGAAGCGGCGCTGATATTCATAATGCTCTTCGGACATTATCCCATTGTCAGGGAGTATATTCACAAGGTACCGCTGAAGGGGCTGCGCTGGATAATCAAGTTGATAGTATTCAATATCTGTCTGCTGGCTTATTTCTACACAACTGTATACATTTTCGGACTTGACCAGATGCTTGAGGAATTCGATGATATAGGACGTTACGGAGCGTACTTCATGCTTGGGATGTCAAACGTTATCTTCCTGCTCTACGACCTTAATCTGGACAATATATATCATATCTACATAAAACGTTTTGCACCTAAATTCAGAAAAAAAAGATAACGCACAGTTACCTGGTAACTGTGCGTTTTTTTCATAGGCCAAGGAAAGCAGAGTACTGTTTAAGAAACTCATCAGCAATTATCTGACCGCCTTCGCCGTTTGGATGACCGCCGTACAGAGCATGGGCAGGAGCGGACGGCTCAGAGAGGAGACCTGCAAAATCAAAGTAAGCGACTCCGTATTCTTCACAGGTTGCCTTGAGCTTTTCATTGTATTCTGTCCGGACAGTTTCAAGTGGTTCCTTGTAGTCCTCCGGGGGAGCGTTGAATACAATGACACCGCAGCCGTACTCAGTGAGTTTATCGAGGACAGTGCGGAGGTAACCGTCTATCTCATCGGGAGTATTGCCGCCGTCGCCGCCATACTCGCCGGAGATGATGTCATTGGTACCAAAGGCAACGATGACTACATCGCTGTTTGCCGCACGCTGAAGCCAGTCGCCGTTCAAAGCCATATCGCTTGTGCGTGACCAGCCGAGACCGCAGTTCCAGAAGCTGTAGTCAGAGCCGAGGGCCTGAGCGATACGTGCTGCCCAGAATTCATATTCCATGAACTGAGTCTGACAACCCTGTGTAATGGAGTCACCGATAGCAGTCACACGGTATTTGACGTCACGTTTTGCGCCGAACAGTTTTGGCAGGGGGACTTCATCGCAGTAGGCGATAGAGCCGTCCTCATTGAGAAAACCTACCTTAGTGAGGTTGGACATAGAAGTGGCAGGGATGTTCTCACCGGTGAGGGTCCATTCCCAGCGGAGAAAATGGCCTTCCGGGACGTCAAATACAACAGGGTCGCTCCAGAACATTTCATCAGGAGAGACTTCCTTAGAAGTGCTTCCGCCGAAGGTGACAGGGGTAACTGAAGCCGGCTCGCTGGATATGTCGGTCCCGCCGTCAGAAACGAAAGCACTTTCGATAGTGAATCCCTCACCGGGACGTCCGGCATAAGCAAGAGAACCGTCGCTGTAAGTTGAGTCAACGGTATTTGAGAAATAGAACCGGTAGTCAAGACTGCCGTATTCCTCCACCGGAATGTAAGCGACATAAGTAGTGCTGTCTGAGGAAACGGCAATGTTATTGCTGCCTGTGGCGATGAAAGTATTTGAGACATACTCACCGAAGTCAGCATCATGATAAGCGACTGTTTTAGCCGGTGCAGTAATGTCCTGATAGGGTGCGGAGCTTTCCTCGCTGCCTGACGAAGAACTACCGCACGAAACCATAGCTGCCGCAGTGAGAGAGGCTGCTGCGGCAATAAGTATTCTGTTCATAAAACTCCTCCTTTCAGCAGTTCAGAATGCACTGCTGATGATAGCTTTATTGTAACATAATAAAGTGAAAAAAACAATAGTCAGGCAGAAATAAAAAAATCTGAAAAAATATTCAAAAACCCCTTGACAAGTTATTGCTTTTGTGATATTATCATAATAGAAATAACAGAGGAGGCGATGCTGATGGACAGTGAAAAGGAGTTTTTAGCCGGATATAAGCTCTCTGACTACGAGAGACCGTCTGTTACTGCCGACGTTGCAGCTTTTATGATAAGCTCCGGCGACAGGGAGAGCTACAGGCATGACCCGGAGAACAAACTCAGACTGCTCCTTATAAAAAGGGGAGGACACCCGTTCAAGGGAATGTGGGCACTTCCGGGCGGATTTCTGCAAAAGGGTGAGACCATTGAGGAATGTGCTCTCAGAGAGACTCAGGAAGAGACAAACGTAACACCAACAGCTCTGATGCCGGTAGGAGTGTTCAGTCAGCCTGACCGTGACCCAAGAGGCTGGATAATCTCAAATGCTTATGTCTCCATAATCAGTGAGGAGTCAGTCAGACAGGCAGGCAGTGACGATGCAGCAGATGCACAGTGGTTCAGCATCAGCTTTGACTGTGATGACATCGGATCGTATCACCTGCATCTCTCCTATGATGATGTGGAGCTGAATGCAGTACTGGAAAAGGAAAGATCCGGATTCGGAAGAACGAGCTTCCGGATAAAGAACAGCGGAGGTCTTGCCTTTGACCATGCAGCTATAATAGCAGCAGCTATTACAGCTCTGAGAAATGAGGCAAAGAATTACGACACCATATTTGATTTTCTGCCTGAGAAGTTCACTCTGACTTCACTGCAAAGGGTACGTGAGACCATAATGAACGTGTCAGTGCTCCCGGCGAATTTCAGAAGAATGGTAAGCAGCTATGTCGAAGAGACTGATGAGTATGTCCGTGGCGAGGGACATCGCCCCGCACGGCTCTACAGACGCAAAACAGTAAAATGAAACGGAGGTAATGTTATGAAAAAGTTTTTAGTAGTGGTCGATATGCAGAAGGACTTCGTAGACGGAGCGCTGGGTACAAAAGAGGCCTGTGCAATAGTACCTGCCGCAGTAAAGAAGATAAAGGAATTTGACGGAGAGATATTTGTGACCTATGATACGCACTTCCAGGACTATATGGACACGGCTGAGGGCAGAAAGCTGCCCGTACCGCACTGCATAAAGGGCACAGAGGGCTGGCAGCTTGATAAGGACATTGCCGGAGCGCTCAGCGGAAGAAAATATACTCCGGTGGAAAAGAACACATTTGGTTCTGTAGCTCTTCCCGGACTCATAAAGGGGGCAGCATGGGGCGAAGAGTTCACAGTTGAACTGATAGGTCTCTGCACGGATATATGCGTTATCAGCAATGCACTTGTACTGAAGGCGACTTTCCCGGAGGTGCCTATAGCAGTAGATGAAAAGTGCTGTGCAGGAGTTACAACGGAAAAACACGATGCAGCTATCGAAACAATGAAAAGCTGCCAGATAGACATAATATAAGGAGGAATCACCATGAAACTTGACCCTATCGTAATCTCACTTCTTGACACTGACCTGTACAAGTTCAATATGGACCAGGTCATCTTCCACAAGCACACTGACCTCTGCGGACAGTATTTCTTCAAATGCCGCAATAAGGGAATTGTTTTTACACCGGAAATGGTCCAGGAGATAAACGACCAGATAGATCACCTCTGTTCGCTGACATTCAAGAATGAGGAGCTTGATTATCTTCGTTCAATACGTTTTATCAAGGATGATTATGTGGAATTCCTTCGTCTGTGGAGACCTATCCGTGACTACGTTACCGCAGAGCTTGACGAGAACGGGGAGCTTTTCATTGAAGTGAACGGACCGCTGTTCTCTGCAATGCAGTTTGAGATATACCTGCTTGAAATAGTGAACGAGGTATATTTCAGAATGAAGTATGACTACAGCAAGCTGCTCAGGTCTGCTGAGGAGCGTCTTGATGCAAAGATAAAGGCAATGAACGACGGCACATATACATTCAAGTTTGCTGAATTCGGCTGCCGCAGACGCCTTTCAAGAGAGTGGGAGGACGTTGTGGTAAAGCGTCTTGCTACTGAGACAAAAAACTGCGTAGGAACATCGAATGTCTACCTTGCAATGAAGTACGGCCTCACTCCTATAGGCACATACGCTCACGAGTTCGTACAGATGTATCAGGGAATAGACTCCATACCGCTTGCATATACAAACCACTACGCAATGAAGGACTGGTACGATGAGTACGACGGTGATAATGGTACTGCACTTACAGATACAGTTACCACAGACCTGTTCCTGCTGGATTTCAACCGTTCCATGGTCAATAACTACACCGGTGTCCGTCACGACAGCGGAGACCCTTATGAATGGGGCGAGAAGATGATAGCACACTACAAGAAGTATGGGGTAGACCCTAAGACGAAGCTGCTCCTTTTCAGCGACAGCCTTGACTTTGACAGAGCTCAGAAGCTGTATGACTATTTCTGTGACAAGACCAAGGTATCCTTTGGAATCGGAACGTTCTGCTCCAATGACACAGAGGAGAGCGCACTCAATATAGTTATAAAGCTCCAGTACGTAAACGGACGTCCGGTAGCGAAACTGTCTGACGACATCGGAAAGGCAATGTGCAGGGACGAGGAGTACCTCAGATACCTGAAACGTTCTGTAGAATTCAGACTTAAAAGAGAGTCAGATAAATAAGATAGAAAAAGCTGCATCATAACGGTGCAGCTTTTTTATTGTAACCTATTGACATACAGCAAATTATATTGTATAATTGTATACAATCACACAAAGATACAAACATACACAGATTACCTGTGTGTATCTGGACCGGAAATAAATAAGGAGGAGCAGTTATGAACCATACCATGCCAAACATCAGCCTCAGCAAGAGGACGAATCTGCTGGACTTTGATACCTATGAGTACGAATTGCAGGAGGTGGACCGTCCGGAGCTTTTCCGTGAGATGTTCCCATATACTGAGGTCCCGAAGGTTGCGTACAACTATCGTCATGTGCCGATGAATATGCCGGAGGACATCTACATTACAGACACTTCCTTTCGTGACGGTCAGCAGTCACGTGCTCCCTATACAACAGAGCAGATAGTGGAGATATACAAGATGCTCCACCGCCTTGGAGGAGAAAAGGGCATCATCAGGCAGACAGAGTTTTTCGTTTACTCCAAAAGTGACCGTGATGCACTTGAGCAGTGTATGGACCTTGGATATGGATTCCCGGAGATAACTACCTGGATAAGAGCTAACAAGCAGGATTTCGAGCTTGTCAGAGACATCGGAGTGAAGGAGACCGGCATACTCGTATCATGTTCTGACTACCATATCTTCAATAAAATGGGACTTGACAGGCGCAGGGCACTTGACAAGTATCTGGGGATAGTCAAGGAATGTATTGACGCAGGGCTCCGTCCACGCTGTCATTTTGAGGATATTACCCGTGCTGATTTCTATGGATTTGTTGTTCCATTTGCCATAGAGCTGAGAAAGCTGTCAGAGGAAAGCGGAGTGCCTATAAAGATACGTGCCTGCGATACAATGGGATACGGCATTCCCTATCCGGGCGCAGCACTGCCCAGGAGCGTATCCGGCATAATATACGGCTTGCAGCATTATGCAGGATTTACAAGTGATATGCTGGAGTGGCATGGTCATAATGACTTTTACAAGGGAGTTGCCAATGCTGCAACAGCCTGGCTCTACGGAGCAGGAGCGGTAAATTGTTCCCTTCTGGGAATAGGTGAACGTACCGGAAATGTTCCGCTGGAGGCAATGGTATTTGAGTATGCATCCCTTAAAGGTACACTTAACGGAATGGACACAACAGCTATAACAGATATAGCTGACTACATAGTTAACGAAACACATTATGAGCTTCCGCCAATGACTCCGTTTGTAGGCAGGAGCTTCAATGTGACCCGTGCAGGAATACACGCAGACGGACTGATGAAGGACGAGGAGATATATAATATCTTTGACACCGCAAAGCTGCTGAATAAGCCACCATATGTGTCTGTCAGCGCATCATCCGGACTTGCCGGCATAGCCTGCTGGATAAACAATTTCTACAGCCTGGCAGGGGAACAGTGTATCGGTAAGAAAGACCCTGCTGTTTTGAAGATAAAGGAATGGGTAGATAAGGAGTACGAAAGCGGACGTGTTACAGTAATAAGTGACGACGAGCTGAAAGCTCTTACAGAAAAATATCTGCCTGATATAGCAAGGAGGTAAAGATTTGCTGCTTGAAACAGATGACCGTTCATTGAGGATACGGGTATTCAATGCAATAGAGAATGCGATACTTGACGGAGAGTACAAGGACGGTGACAGCCTTAATGAGCTGCGTATCTCCAAGGAACTGGGGATAAGCCGTACACCTGTACGTGAGGCTCTGATGCAGCTTGAGCTTGAAGGCCTTGTGAGAAACGTCCCGAATAAGGGTGCGGTTGTGATAGGAGTAACTGAGCAGGACATCCATGATATTTACGAAATACGAATACGTATCGAGGGACTTGCATCAAGGCTGTGTGCTGAGAACATAACAGAGGATGAGCTCCGTGCTCTGGAGAAGATTGTGGACCTCCAGGAATTCTACCTGATGAAAAACGATACAGAGCAGATATGGAAACTGGACGGAGACTTCCACAAGATAATCTATGATGCATCAAGGAGCCGTCCGCTGCGGTTCACGCTTTCAAACTTCCACAATTACATCAAAAAAGCAAGGGATATATCAGTCCAGACCGAAGGCCGTGCAGAAAAGACCGTAGCTGAGCACAGGGCGATACTTGATGCAATAAAGGCGCATAACGGCGAACTGGCAGAACAGCTCACTGCAAAGCACATTTCCAATGCTGAGGACAATCTCTTTGAAAACGGACTGAAAATGGAATAGTCGGACTTGATGAAATAGCAAAGATATGAAAGATTGACTTCCGGGAATATCTATGGTATAATTACAAAGTCAGATTCTTTCAAATCCGGGAGACCCCGGTCAAAGGAGTAGATAAATTGGCATCATCAAAGCAGTCGGATTATCGGCTGGGGATAATATTCATAATCATATCGGCATTTTGTTTTGCGCTTATGAATCTTTTCATAAGACTTTCCGGGGACGTTCCCACCTTGCAGAAATGCTTTTTCAGAAATCTTTTTGCACTTTTTGTAGCAGCCGGTACTCTTGTACGTACAGGTACTCCGTTCAGGATAGGAAAGGGAAATCTGAAATATCTGCTCATACGCTCAATATCCGGAGGACTGGGCATGATATGCAATTTCTATGCAGTAGACAATCTTGCAATATCAGATGCGTCCATACTCAATAAGCTGTCGCCGTTTTTTGCGATAATCTTTTCGTACATAGTACTTAAAGAAACGGCTGACCGTTATGAGTGGCTGTCTGTAGCGGCGGCATTTGTTGGAGCGATGTTTGTGGTAAAGCCCACATTCGGCTTTGATACGCTCCCGGCATTTGCAGGGTTCCTGGGAGGTCTCGGTGCCGGACTTGCCTATACATATGTCCGGAAGCTCGGCATGAACGGCGAAAACAGCATGATAATAGTTACGTTTTTTTCCGGCTTTACCTGCCTGATGCTGCTGCCGAATCTCATTCTGAACTTTGCACCGATGACCGGAAAGCAGCTAATATTCCTGATACTTACCGGAATAGCCGCAGCCGGAGGACAGATATTCATAACAAAGGCATATGCTAAGGCGCCGGCGAAGGAAATATCGGTCTACGACTTTTCGATAGTTATATTTGCAGCTGTTTTCGGGTTCTGTTTCCTTGGACAACTCCCGGATGTTTACAGTTTTATAGGTTACATCATCATAATCGGAACGGCGATACTGAAATGGCGGTATACAATGAAGAAGTCCCTCGAATGAGGGACTATTTTTTTAGGCAATACCGTACAAAGACGTCAGGCGGTCTTTGTGCGGTGTTGCCTTAAACATAAATATCAGATAAAGCTGAAGGACAGCAGAGAAAGCGCTGGTGAAACTGTCAGCTTATGTTATTTGCTATGCCGAAGGAAACGTACTTGTCTACCACTGCACGGAAGTCAGTACCTTCTTCGGCATCCTCGTTGTACTGACCGTCTACCATGAGACGTACACCTCCGCCGGGAAGGTCCTCGGTTTTCTTGTAGCGGTCCCGGTAGAACATACCGTGAGATACTTTACGGTCAGTGAGTATGCCTTTACACTCTGACAGCTTACAGTCCGGGAAATTTATATTCACTATCTGGCCGTAACCGAGTTCGGTATCAATGACCTTTTGTATCATGCTGCGGAGGTAAAGCTGAGTGACTTCGTGTACAGGACCTGAGCCTTCGGAGAGAGCGGCAGCCTTGCACTCCTGAAAAGCGGCCTCAAAAGCAGCTCCGGCGGTGCCGGAATACTGGATGTCAGATGCAGTATTGTACCCGTTATTGATACCGGAAAGGACCAGGTCAGGCTTATGAGGCATTATGCTGAGCATACCTACACGGACGCAGTCGGCCGGGGAACCTGTGCATGAGAAAGCCTTTACATCATGCAGAGGGTACTCATATGGAAAAACGTCTACAGTGTTGTGGAGGGATATGGCATGGGATGCCGCACTACGCTGACTGTCAGGTGCAACTATCCATACCTCTCCGAATTCCAGTGCTGCGGCTGCAAGACGGTAAAGGCCGTCAGAATCTATTCCGTCATCGTTTGTCAGAAGAATGGTGAACATCGAAAAACTCCTTTTCAGGCAAAAGCCTTTATATATTATCAAAAAGTGTATGTATCCATTATATACTTTTTATCGGCAAAATACAATAGCGTACAGCTTTTTTACTTGAATTATAATGTAATGGATGATATAATATAGACAGTGTAAAAAAGCTATTCAAGGAGGTTCAATATGAATGAGATAAAGTGTCCCAAGTGCGGACAGGTGTTCACAGTGGATGAGGCAGGTTTTTCGGAGATACTCTCCCAGGTCAGGACCAAGGAATTTGATAAAGAGGTCACAAAGCGACTTGCCGAGCTTGAGGACCATCTGAATACCACCCATGCACAGGAAATAAAGCTCAGGGTAGGTGAGGCAGTTGCCGGCAAAGCGGAAGAGGTCGGAGAACTGAAAATGGCAGTTGAGAAACTCCGTGCTGAAAAGGAAAACCTTGAGCAGAAGTACAGATTTGAAATGGAGAAAGCTGTCAGTGAGAAGGACGTCCAGATAGAGCGGCTCAATTCAGAACTGAAGGGCCAGAAAGCAGAGAAGGAGCTTGCGGTCATCACTGCTGTGGCCGAAGTTGAGAAGGAACGGGATACTCAGAAGGCCTCCTATGAAGCAGAGCTTGCCAAGCAGAGGGAGCTTGTAGAGTATTACAAGGACTTCAAGACGAGGATGTCAACAAAAATGGTCGGAGAGAGCCTTGAACGCCATTGTGAGAACGAGTTCAAGCGGATAAAAGGCTATCTTCCCGCAGGAAGAGTAACATTTGGCAAGGACAATGAGGTGAAGTCCGGAAGCAAGGGCGATTTCATCTACCGTGAAACAGATGAGTACGGCAATGAGCTCATATCAATAATGTTTGAGATGAAAAATGAAATGGACACTACCTCGACCAAGCACCGCAATGAGGATTTCTTCAAGGAGCTTGACAAGGACAGAAAACTGAAAAACTGCGAATATGCAGTGCTTGTATCAATGCTTGAAGCGGACAGTGACTACTACAATCAGGGAATAGTGGACGTATCAGGGGAACAGTACGAAAAAATGTATGTAGTACGTCCCCAGTGTTTTCTAACAATAATATCCATACTTCGTAATGCGGCATCGAATGTGACAGAGTACAAGCGAAGGATAGCCGAGCTTGAAAATCAGAGCATAGACATAACAAACTTTGAAAACAAGCTGGAGTCCTTCAAGGATTCATTCTCCCAGAATCTCATCCATGCAAGGGACCGTTTTGAGGATGCGATGAACGAGATAGACGCAACTATAACACATCTTCAGGCGGTGAAGGAGGACCTCCGCAAGACCCTGAAACATTTCGGGACAGCCAACAATAAGCTCACTGACCTGTCGGTGAAAAAACTGACAAAGGACAATCCTACTATGATAGCGATGTTTGCAGAGCAGGCAGGGGAAGATGAATAACAGAAAGCCGGGCAACAGCCCGGCTTAAATTATGAAAAAGCAGACTATTGTTATGTATTACTAACAAAATTATGAAGGATGAACCTTTTGTATTTTGTTTGTTCATACAAACTTGTGCTATGAATACTTACCTGTCATTGACAAAAAATGAACAAAGAGGTATAATTTAAAAAGTTAGATAAACCTAACCGTGCGAATAGATCATTGCAGGCTCCTTTCGTACAGCTTTGATGCTGTGCACCGGTCAATAAAGAGCCTGCTTTGGAAAGATATGCGCTGAGCGCTTGATATAGCAGGCGGTTGATCAGACCGGTCTGTTCCGAAAGTCTATCCGCTGAATACAAGCCGTTATCCTGACGGCAGATTGGAGTAATATATGAGCTATTTAGAGATCGAAAAGGTCATTGGCAGAGAGATCATGGATTCAAGAGGAAATCCTACAGTTGAAGCTGAAGTATATCTTATGGACGGAACTGTTGGAAGAGGTACGGCTCCCAGCGGTGCTTCAACAGGCGAATTTGAGGCACTTGAGCTTCGTGACGGCGATAAGGATCGTTACCTTGGCAAGGGCGTGATCAAGGCAGTAGAGCATATCAATACAACAATTAACGACATCCTTACCGGTCAGGACGCATCCGACATATATGCAATAGACAGGATGATGATAGAGGCCGACGGTACAAAGGACAAGTCTCGTTTCGGCGCAAATGCAATACTGGCAGTATCTATCGCAACAGCAAGAGCAGCAGCTACAGCACTCGATATCCCGCTTTACAGATTCCTTGGCGGAATCCAGGGAACAAAGCTCCCCGTACCTATGATGAACATTCTCAATGGCGGAGCTCACGCTGACAGTGCAGTTGATACACAGGAATTCATGATAATGCCTGTAGGAGCTCCCACATTCAGTGAGGCACTCAGATGGTGTGCAGAGGTATTCCACACACTTAAAAAGCTCATCAAGGATATGGGCGACGTTACCGCAGTAGGCGACGAGGGCGGATTTGCACCTAACAAGCTCACAAGTGACGAGGAAGCTATCGAGAAGATCCTTGAGGCTATCAAGGCAGCAGGTTTCGAGCCCGGCAAGGACTTCATGATCGCTATGGACGCAGCATCCTCTGAGTGGAAGAGCGAAAAGGGCAAGGGCTTCTACAAGCAGCCTAAGTCCGGCAAGGAGTTCACATCTGATGAGCTCATCGCACACTGGGAGTCCCTTGTTGACAAGTATCCTATCATCTCTATCGAGGACGGTCTTGATGAAGAGGACTGGGAAGGCTGGCAGCGGATGACAGCTAAGATAGGCAGCAAGGTACAGCTCGTTGGTGATGACCTCTTCGTAACAAATACCGAGAGACTCAGCAAGGGAATCGCTCTTGGCGCAGGAAATTCCATTCTCATCAAGCTGAACCAGATCGGTTCAGTATCTGAGACACTTGAGGCTATCAAGATGGCTCACAAGGCTGGATATACAGCAATTTCCTCACACAGATCAGGTGAGACAGCAGATACAACTATCGCAGACCTTGCGGTTGCACTCAACACCTGCCAGATCAAGACAGGCGCACCTTCAAGATCAGAGAGAGTTGCAAAGTACAATCAGCTTCTCCGAATCGAGGAAGAGCTTGGTGAGTCCGCAGTATATCCTGGAATCTCAGCATTCAACATTAAGAAGTAATTCTTCAATTTTCCTTCATATGGTCCCCCTGACAGCAGTCAGGGGGATTTTTCGTACACAGAATATTTACATTTGACTATACTTTTGTGTAGTGGCAAAAGTGATGAAAAATGTTATAATAAAGTGGGAAAAATATGTCCTAAATTATAGAAAAGGGGAATTTATATGAATGTAACAAAAATAATTGCAGGACTTCTCACAGTGCCTATGATACTGAGCCTTGCGGCCTGCGGAGATGAAGAGGATGATGACGATACAGAGCGCAGAAGTCGCAAAAAGAAAAGCTCATCGTCAGTCACAGAGTCGGTGGATGAACCCGGCGAAAACAGCAGTTCACTGGAGAACGTAACCACTGCTGTACAGACCACAGCCGAGCCTACAACCGAGGCTCCCACAGAGCCGCCGGTAATGGACTTCTGGTCTGAGTACGGCTATGGCGAAAAAGCATTTATTTTTAATGCTGATGCCTTCCATGACGGTATGGCTTGGGTCGAGTTATCCGGCGGTGACAAAGGTATGATATATGCAATAAATACAGAGGGCGAGGTAAAATTCACTATCGACCCAGACGATTTAGAGTCAAAATCTCGCGCCTATGCTTACAATTACCACACCTACTTCAATCAGGGTGTAGCTATCGTCAGCACTGACACCAAGCAGCAGCTTATCAATACCGAGGGTGAAGTAATATGGGATGCTGATAAGGAAGGAAAGGATTATGCAGTTGACCGCTGGGGAGAACAGGGTATACTAAGCATAGTTATCAGCAATGAAAGCGAAAACGGTACAATCTCACAGGATAGCGCTCTGGGTCTTGCTTTCTACAGTATGAATAAATCATTTTCAGGATATACATTGGTGCAGTTTGATGTTGACACCTTTGACTATACAGGACAAGCTTACGGCCTTCTCGCACCGGATGGTTCATGGAAGGTAGAGCCTTTTGAGACTGGCAAATATAATGGTGTTCGATATTCTCCTGAGTGGTGTTATTTACAATATCGCAATGACAGTGATGATTATAATACAAATCAAACATTCATGAATATAGATACTGGAGAAACTGTAATGGGAAAAAGCTATCCACTCCCGGACCAGGTCAAGGTATGGCAGAGAGCATATAACTGCAAGAATAATGACGGACTTGACTTTGATATAGACAAGAAGGCATTTGTGGATGCCTCCGGAAACGTGGTCATCGACTGCTCAGAGTACACTTTCACTGCTGAGAAATACGGTAGATTTGATGCATCATATTATCATTATATTCCTGCGTTCCATGAGGGCTATGCCGTACTTGCTGTCTACAATGATGATGAAGCCCCCTACTTCTTTGCTATCGACAAGGAGGGCAACAGACAGTTCGAGCCTAAGCGCTTTGCTGACAATTTTTCATATGATGATGCAATGGCGTTCTACATAAATGAGGACATCATTACCTGCGGATATAATACATTAGGTGCTCAGTACTGGTATACAGGGGGCTGGCAGTCAGATGAGGAGGGGTATTTCAGATACTTTGACCATACAGGCAAGGAGCCTGAGGCTCTGAAAGATCTTGACCTTGCATTCCTCGGACCTTTCAGTGACGGCATAGCAGAAGTTTCGGTATATACAGATTCATCAAAAACTAATACAAGAATTTTCTACATTGACCATGACGGAAATGAGCTCTTCCCGAAACACTAAAAAAGAGTCTATCCTAAAATTTGTGTAAACCTCTGAAGTAGTGTATAATAGAAGAGACACTACTTCGGAGGTTTTAATTATGAGCAGAAGGCGAAGAAACGA
>CACWPR010000053.1 GCA_902762855.1 Ruminococcus flavefaciens | reverse complement strand
CGGAAAGTGCCTGTATATACAAAAATGCGGCTTAGTTTCCTAAACCGCATCTGGAGCTGATGATCGGACTTGAACCGACGACCTACGCCTTACCAAGGCGTTGCGCTACCGACTGTGCCACATCAGCAACCAACATGTAATATTATACATCAACGCTGATAAAAAGTCAATAGGGTCTGCAATAAATTTATATATTAACTAATGCGTCCCCCCCTTGACATATCACGAAAATCATGGTATCATTATTAAAAACAGTGAATGGATAAAACCTGAAAGTGAGGCATATTCAGAGATTTTCCGGGCGGTGCGAGGAAAAATGCCTTTTCAGTGACCTACATCCGGGAGTTGCCGTGCTGAAATTTCAGTAGGTTCGGCCGGGTCTGCCCGTTACAGCTTCTGAGACCGGCTCACGCCGGTGAACCGGGGTGGTACCACGAGTAATTTCGTCCTCGTACAGCTTTGTCTGTGCGGGGGTTTTTTAATTCATGAGCGCTGCTCCGGGAGCGTGGTGCCTCGCTGAAAACAAATATAAGGAGGCCTTGGTATGATACTGTCAGATAAGACGATAACAAGGATGCTCGCTGAGGGAACTCTCAGGATAGAGCCTGTCACTCAGGAGCAGATACAGCCTGCAAGCTGTGATATAAGGCTGGGAAACACTTTCAGTGTGGTTGAGGACACTCCCTCCGGTATCATCACTCTCGGTGAAGAGATAAAGTACCGGACCATTACTGCGGACAAGTATCTCATCCTGCCGGGACAGTTCGTCCTTGCCACTACTATGGAGTATTTTGAACTCCCTGATGACCTCACCGCCTTTGTGGAGGGAAGGAGCTCCCTTGGCCGCATGGGACTGTTCATTCAGAATGCCGGGTGGGTAGACCCAGGATTCAAGGGGGAGATAACCCTCGAACTCTACAATGCCAACCGGTGCGCCATAGAGCTCACAGCAGGCCGGAGAGTGGGACAGCTCGTTTTCGCTAAAATGGACGCTCCTGCACTTGTCCCATATAATGGAAAGTACCAGGGACAGACCGGTGCTACCGGGTCAAGAGTGTTCCTTGACAAAGACGCATGAGTTTGAGCGATAGATAAGGGTGCTGTAGGGGCGGTCAGCAGCCGCCCGGCAAAGGGAGCAGCAGCTTCCATGAAAGGTCGTGATAGCAATGAGGTCGCCCGACGAGCTCATTCTTTATGCAGAATATTTCTGCAAATCAAAAAAAATCTTTTCGATAATAAATCAATAAAGGAGAAAAAACTATGACCACTTTTGAAGAACTCAAACGCAGAGGACTCCTCGCACAGCTCACTGATGAGAAGGAGATAGAGGAGCTCGTAAACGCAGGCAAGGCCACCTTCTACATCGGCTTTGACCCCACCGCAGACTCCCTCCATGTTGGACACTTCATGGCGCTCTGCCTTATGAAACGTCTGCAAATGGCCGGAAACAAGCCTATAGTTCTCATCGGCGGCGGTACTGCCATGATAGGTGACCCCTCCGGAAAGACCGATATGCGTAAGATGATGACACCTGAGACCATCCAGCACAACGTTGACTGCTTCAAGAAGCAGATGAGCCGTTTCATCGACTTCTCCGAGGACAAGGCTATCATCGTGAACAACGCTGACTGGCTCATGAAGCTCAACTACATCGAGCTCCTCCGTGACGTGGGAGCACATTTCAGCGTTAACCGTATGCTCTCCCACGAGTGCTACAAGCAGAGAATGGAGAGAGGTCTCACATTCCTTGAATTCAACTACATGATAATGCAGAGCTACGACTTCCTGGAGCTCTTCCAGAAGTACGGCTGTAATATGCAGTTCGGCGGCGACGACCAGTGGGCAAATATGCTGGGCGGTACAGAGCTCATCCGCCGCAAGCTGGGCAAGGACGCCTACGCTATGACTATTACCCTCCTCCTCAACTCCGAGGGCAAGAAAATGGGCAAGACCGAAAAGGGCGCAGTATGGCTGGACCCCGAAAAGACTTCCCCCTACGAGTTCTTCCAGTACTGGAGAAACGTTGCTGATGCTGACGTTATCAAGTGCCTGAAAATGCTCACCTTCGTTCCCGTTGAGCAGATAGAGGAAATGGAAAAGACTATGGAGGGCGCTCAGTTCAATGCCGCTAAGGAGCTCCTCGCTTACGAGCTCACTAAGCTGGTCCACGGCGAGGAAGAGGCTGAAAAGGCCAAGGCCGCCGCTAAGGCTCTCTTCGGCGGAAGCGGTAACGACGCAAATATGCCTGTTGCTGAGATAGACTCCGCTGACCTTACTGACGGCGCTATCGGTCTGCTCAATCTCCTGGTGAAGTCCGGACTTGCTCCCTCTGTCTCTGAGGCAAGACGTCTCGTTCAGCAGGGCGGCATCACCGTGAACGACGAGAAGATGACTGACCCCAAGGCTATGATAAAGCTGGAAGGCGAGACTATCGTCCGCAAGGGCAAGAAGGCCTTCAAGAAGTGCATCGTCAAGTAAGCTATGGCTGAGTTGAAAAGCAAGCTGTTTTCCCGGAAAAAAGGCAGGGCTGAGATGATAGCCTTTGTGCTGTTCGTTCTCGGAGTCTCGCTGGTCAGCTCATTCCATGAGCACTGGTTCGATGAGGCTCAGGCCTGGCAGATAGCCAGGTCTGCCTCCTTTTCTGAGATACTGACCGTTATCCCTCACTATGAGGGACATCCGCCTCTGTGGCACCTCATACTGGCTCCCTTTGCCAAGCTGGGAGCTCCATACCACCTGTCCATGTGCCTGGTGAACGTCACCTTCATCTCCGCAGCGGCCGCAGTCCTGCTGTTCAGGTCGCCCTTCCCAAAGGCGATAAGGTGTACTCTGCCATTTACCTACTTTTTCTTCTATCAGTTCGGCGTGGTGTGCAGGCCCTATTCCATTATGACACTGGCCTTCATGCTCATGGCAATGACCTACAGGGACAGGAACTCACGGCCATGGCGGTACATCCTTGCTATGCTCCTGCTGTGCCTGAGCACTACGATAGGTCTGGTCATTGCAGGGGGACTCTGCCTTGCGTGGACCTTTGAGATACTCCCGGAGCTGAAAAAGTCCGGGAAGCTGGGCACCTTCTGGAAGGACAAAAGATTCCTGCCGCTGCTGTTCATTCTTCTGGCGGCTGTGGGACTTCTCCTTCTTACTAAGGCCGCTGACGACTGCTACTATGACGGCGTCGGTGACGGTACCCTGAAGGACTACCTGCTCTACTGGAAAAATGCCGCTACTATCTTTTACCTGCCTGTGGAGAACTGGTTCGGTACTCTGGTGAACTATTCCTACAACTATTCAAATGATGTCATCCAGATAGTCTGGGAATCCGCTGTGGGAGCTGTCATCTGGGCATTCCTCATTATTCTTGCAAAGAAAAACGGAAAACTGCTCACCTTCCTGCTGCCCTACGGTCTCTATGCCATATTCATGGGCTATGTTTACGGCTCCGCTCACCATTACGGCATAGGTACTATGATACATATTTTCCTGTTCTGGATAATGGCTGAAAGTCCTGAGGGTATACAGGTGCCGGAATTCCTTAAAAAGGCCGGTGCAGCTCTGAAAAGCAGGCTCATCCGGAGGATGTGCACTGCCGGTCTGACGGCTATATATCTTATGAATGTGGCCTTCTCCTGCGTTTCAGCCGTAAACGACATACGCTATCAGTACGTCGCTGTTTCGGTGGCTGATTTCATCAAGGAGCATCACCTTGAGGACAGAAAGATAATGGTCTCATGGCTCTATGATACCGAAGCGCCCGAAGAAGATGAGGGTGCGAAAAGCTGGTTCACGGAGTTTGCTATCCCGTCAAACCATGACAAGGTGACTGCAAACTACACCTGCATCACAGGCTACGGCTCGCTTTTTCTTCCCTATTTTGACCGCAATATCTTCATGAACTTCAATGTTCAGCACCCGGATGACCTCTATATGCACTATGCCTACAAGGAGGACGTGGATGAGGTGTTCAGACTGTGGCACGACAAGGGTCTGCCGGACTTCATCATAGGTTACTGTCCTATCGACGAGATATTCAGTGCCGAGGAGCTCAGGGGCGTGAGATACTCCATAGTCGGTGACTTCAAGTACCACATGAACTTCAAGTTCCACTCATACGATAAACGGACCTTCGTCTATATGCGTGATGACCTTGCAGACGAATATCCGGACATCAGTGTTGTCTATGACCCAAGGATAGCCGGGGAGTACGTCTATCCGGAATAAACGAAAAACCGGGACTGGCAGACAGTCCCGGTTTTTTATGCCTAAATTTAATGATAAACGATAAATTTTTATCGTTTAAACTGTACAGGGAAACGCTCTCTGGACTATGGGTTTTATGTAAGAAATGTAAAATTTAACGATAAACGATAAATTTTAGTTGACAAACGCTAATGTGCGTGGTATACTGTAATCACAGAAGGGGAACAGAGTTCCTCAATAAATGATAAAGGGGTAATCTATATGAAAGACCAGACAATCAAAAACATCAACGACCTCGGCAAGATAAGCCGCATTATCGTCATCATCATGAAGATAGCCGTCATTGTCGGCATCGTCTGCACTATCATCGCTGGTGTGGCCCTCTGCCTGATAAAAGGGGACGCTCTTAAATTCAGCGGCTTCGCTGACGGAGAGATCGTGCTGGACACGGAAGGCCTCCCGAAAAATTTCATCAAAATTGACGAGTCCCACGAAACTCTGAAATGGTTCGGCTCCGAGATGAAGGTCAGCCTCGCTGAGGATAAGGAACACTCCGGCGACGGTCAGCTCTACAAGCTGGACGCTTCTGTGGATGCACTGGAATACGGCGACGTCAAGCCTCTGGTGGTCGGCGGATGCTTCTGCATCACTGCCTTCCTTGCAGTCACCATGATAGCTCTCATTTTCGGTGAAAAGCTGGCAAAGGCTCTGGAAAAATGCGACTCGCCCTTCGAGGACAGCGTTATGAAGGCTATGGGCAATTTCGGAAAGTCCCTCATCCCTATGGCTGTATTCATGGTCGTCCTCCGCGGACTCTCAGGCGTGTCAACTTTCCTGGCTATACTTGTTGTACTGCTCTTCATCCAGGTGTTCAAGTACGGCGCCAAGCTCCAGAAGGAATCCGACGAGACTTTATAAGGAGGTATTTCAATGAAAAAGGTCACTGCTATAGAAAAAATAAAGGAAAACAGCACCGGTATGACTGCTCTCATGGCCGTCCTCGGACTGCTCTGTCTGGCCGGGACTGCTCTGGGACTTGGGGATGCCGTTTATCACTCGTCCTTCTCTGAGAAAAAGGAGGAAATGGCTCAGCTCCTGAGCACAGGTCCGGTATTTGCCGCCTGCGCTTTCATCGCCGCTTTCGTTTTCAGCCGCATCTCACGCACGGGAGTCCCGTTCACCGACACAGCCGTGAAGGGCTTGAAGAGCATAGCTTACCTGTTCTTTGCAGGCTCCTTCCTCCCCAACGTCCTCCTCTCTGTTTTCTGCGGAAAGTACGATACTGTGAACGGCTCCTTCATTGAGGTGGCTATGCTGGTACCGTCTATACTCATCTTCTGCATCGCTGAGTTCTTCAATTACGGAGTGATGCTCCAGAAGGAATCCGACGAGACTTTATGAGGTGTGAGTTATGGCTATAATACTAAGACTTGACCGTGTTATGGCGGACAGGAAGATGAGCCTCAATGAGCTCAGTGAGCGTGTGGGAGTGAGCAACGTCAACCTCTCAAAGCTGAAGACCGGAAAGGTGAGCGCTATCCGGTTTTCCACCCTCGATGCGATATGCTCTGTGCTGGACTGCCAGCCGGGAGACATTCTGGAATATCTCCCGGAGGACCGCCAATAAACGAAGGGAGATGCTGAAATGCCGGATATTACTGAGATAACTGACCTCTCACTCCCGGAGCTCAGGCCCTACAGGGAGACCTCCGAAGCTGAGCTCCTCAGATACGGGGACTCCGGGATATTCATTGCTGAGAGCCCTAAGGTCATCAGGACTGCTCTTGCCGCCGGGTACCGTCCGGTGTCCCTCCTTATGGAGAAAAAGTACCTCACCGGTCAGGCCGCTGATATTGCAGAGGCCTGCCGGGACGTGCCGGTGTATACCGCCTCCGGGGACGTCCTCACAGAGCTCACCGGTTTCCGGCTGACTCAGGGTGTGCTGTGTGCCATGCACCGCAGGGAGCTCCCCTCGCCGGAGGAAGTCCTCAGAGGTGCCGGACGTATCGCTGTTCTGGAGGACATTATGAACCAGACCAATGTGGGAGCGGTGTTCCGCTCCGCCGCCGCTCTGGGATTCGACGCTGTTCTGCTGACTCCCTCGTGCAGTGACCCGTTGTTCAGGCGGTCAGTCCGGGTGAGCATGGGAACTGTATTTCAGACTCCCTGGACCTATCTCCGCTCCGGCTCGCCGGACTATGTGGAGGAGCTCCGGGAGCTCGGCTTTGCCACAGCGGCTATGGCTCTCCGCCGTGATACCGTCAGCATAAGTGACCCGGCTCTCAGGGCTGAAAAAAAGCTGGCCGTTATCCTCGGAACTGAGGGTACCGGCCTGAAAGACGCTTCCATAAGCGCCTGTGACTATACTATTAAAATACCAATGGCCAACGGTGTGGACTCGCTGAACGTAGCCGCCGCAAGTGCTGTGGCTTTCTGGGAGCTGAATAAGAGAAAGATTTGAAATATGATGTGTCAGGCTTGCACTTTCAAGCACCGCCCATGCATTTGTGCCGTAAGCGAAAGCAGAGTAAGTCTTGCGTACAGAGTGAGCGAGCGGAGCAAGCGCCAACGTGAAAGGCGCAGCCTTCGGCTGCCAGCGTCACGAAAGGCGGCATTTCCCTCCCTTCCCTCTCCCTACGGTTTTCCTCTCTGGACTCTCTTTTCCCTCTCCCTCTCCCTTTCCTCCCTTTGCCGCCTTTTGACGGGGAGTGCAGAACCCTTACGGGTCTGCACTGTGGTCTTTTTTGTTTGTGGCAAGAACGTGATTTCGTTGGTGCCGTAAGCGAAAGCAGAGTAGGTCTTGCGTAAAGAGTAAGCGAGCGTAGCAAGCGTCAACGTGGCCAGCGCAGCCTTCGGCTGCCAGCGTCACGCTGGCGTCACTCTGCTGAACGGCGGCTGGAATTTATTATCATAGTGACCGATATGGTCAGGACTATCACTGTCACTGCCGCCCCTGTTATTGCATTCATCCGGAGCCTGTACCCTGCACGCTCTTCTTCGTCAAATGCCGCAAGCATCGCCGTCTGCAAGGTGTACATCGACATCACCGCTCCGGCAAGGGTCAGGTCCTTCGACGCCGACAGCACCGGACTCGACAGCTTCCGGAACTGTATTACCTTTACTACCGCCGATATGAATATATAAAACGTGTATGCCGCTGAGAGTATGACAAGTGTCTGGGAGTACTGCTCGGCGGCATTTTTTACTACCATCTGCACTGCCATTCCTGCCATTGCTCCGTTCATCAGGAACATCATCACTCCGCAGGTCCGGTAGGCCTTCCACTGGCTCTGCTTGTCCGGGACCCTCCTGGACCTCCTTACACTGTAGGCCAGCATAAAGCGGATAACTGCAAATATCAGGTAGTATACCCCCACCGATATGAGCCACGCCGAACGGTACCAGACCCCGGAGAGGCCCTTCATCAGGGAGTACATCAGGTTGACCGCAAGTCCGGCATAGATAGAGACCTCCGCACGGAACTCCCGGCTCTCAAGATACCGCCGGGTCAGGGGAGTCCGGCGCATCAGGGACTTTATCCCTCGCACTATAGCAAGCTCATCACCGGTGACGAGCTCCTTTATCCGCCTGCAAAGAGGAGCTATGTTCATGCAGGTGACTGTAAGTGCATAGGATGAAAGCAGATATGCCGCCAGTGACACGGGATGCTCCTCGCTGAAATGGCTGAATGCCACTATAAGCAGTACCAGCGCCAGCACATCCGCTCCTATCAGGAATGGATAGGGGGGATGCAGTATTTTTCTGAGTTTTTCTTTCATTGCTCTTGATGCCTTTCAGTAATTTAATAGTATTATACCACTTTTCCTCCGGGACTTCAATCGTTATTTCCGGTGCGGCCATTGAAAAATATCACGATATGTGCTATAATTATAAAAAAGATACCGGAGGCGGACTATGGCAGACATCCTTTACATACATGAACCTACTGACCTGCAGTGCGGCCAGGCTGTGCTGGCTATGGTCCTGGGGAAAACTCCCGAAGAGATATGCTCCCTTCTCGGCAACTGCCGGGAGACTACCCTCCGGGAAATGAAGGACACCCTCCGCCGCTTCGGTGCATGGGTCTCTGACCAGAGAGTGCAGGTAACGGATAAAAGTCAGCTCCCGGAGCTCTGTATGCTCAGCCTGGAAACTCCAAGATGCTGGCACTGGTCCCTCTTCGCTGAGGGGACCTTCTATGACCCCGAACACGACGTAATGGACGATTTCCCGGAGTCCGGGAGAAGATACTACTGGGAGATAAGACTGAATGGCAGGTGAGAACATGAGCAAGTTACCCGGCGGAGGTGAGGTCCTCCGCAGACTGAAAGAGGCCGGATTCAAGGCCTACTGCGTAGGCGGATGCGTCCGGGACAGCGTTATGGGCAGACCCTGCCGCGACATCGACATCACCACCGACGCAAGACCGGAGGAGGTCATTTCGGTCTTTGGTGAGAAGGATACCGTCCCCACCGGCATCAGATTCGGAACTGTCACCGTGCTCCGGGAATTTGAGGTGACCACCTTCCGCATAGACGGGGAGTACTCCGACCACCGCAGTCCCGACAATGTGGACTTCACCGGGAGCCTGGAGGAGGACCTGAGACGCAGGGACTTCACCATGAATGCCATGGCTATGGACGAGAACGGCTGTATCACCGACCCCTGGGAGGGCCGCAGGGACATTGAACGGAAAGTCATAAGATGCGTCGGAGACCCCGAAAAACGCTTTGAGGAGGACGCTCTCAGGATGCTCCGGGCCATGAGGTTCGCCTCACAGCTCGGATTCACCATTGACCCGGAGTCCGCCCGGCAGATACACGCTATGAAGTCCGGCCTCCGGGACATAGCTCAGGAGAGGATAAGGGACGAGCTGGATAAGCTGCTCTGCGGACCCGCCTGCGCTCAGGTGCTCATAGACTACAGCGACGTCATCGGGGAGTTCATTCCGGAGATAGTCCCGTGTATTGGCCTTGACCAGCGGACTCCCTACCACATATACACCGTCTGGGAGCACATCGCAAGGGCTGTGGAGTCCGCTCCGGAGGACGACCTCTTCCTGCGGCGGACACTCTTCTTCCACGACATCGGAAAGCCTGCCTGCGCCAGGTACGACGAGACCGGCAGGGGACATTTCAAGGGACATGATGCCGTCGGTGCCGCTATGACCGCAGAGATAATGACCCGTATGCGCTGGGACAAAAAAACGGTATCCCGGACCGTGGAGCTCATCGCCCGTCACAGCGTGAAGCTCCGGGACCGCATCGGCGTAAGGCAGATGATGAGGGAGATAGGCGATGAGGCCTTCTTCCGGCTCATGGAGCTGAAAAAGTGCGATAATCTGGGAAAAGCTCCCTTTGTGGCCGAGGAGAACGTCTTCTTTGACAAGCTCATCAGCGAGGGCAGGAGGATAGTCAGTCAGGACCTCTGCCGGAGCGTTAAGGGACTGGAGGTCTCCGGGCAGGAGCTCGCTGACCTCGGTCTCAAGGGTCAGGAGATAGGCGCAGCTCTGGAGGAGCTGCTGGATAAGGTCATCACTGAGGAGCTCCCCAACAGCAGGGAGGAGCTCATCGGATATATCAGGAGGTGCAAGGGATGATAAAAGGACGCATCCATTCAACAGAGAGCTTCGGTACGGTGGACGGCCCCGGCGTCAGGTTCGTGGTGTTCTTTCAGGGATGTCCCCTGAGATGCAAGTACTGCCACAACCCCGATACCTGGGACTTCTCCGGCGGCAGGGAGACTACTGCGGAGGAGCTGCTGAAGGAGTACGATTCGTACAAGGAGTTCCTCAAGTCCGGCGGTATCACCGCTACCGGCGGCGAGCCCCTCGCTCAGCCGGAGTTCCTGGAGGAGCTTTTCCGCATGGCTAAGGAGAAGGGCATCCACACCTGTCTGGACACCTCCGCAGGGTGCTTCGACCCACGCTCTCCGGAGCGGACTGACCGTGTGCTCCGCTATACAGACCTTGTGATGCTGGACATAAAGCACATCGACGACGGCCCTCACAAAGAGCTGACAGGTCATACAAACAGCAATATACTGGCATTTGCCGAGCATCTCAGAGACCTTGGGATCCCGGTCTGGATAAGACACGTTGTAGTCCCCGGCATAACCGACGACCCCGGCGAGCTCTTCCGGCTGGGACAGTTCCTCTCAGGACTGAAAAACCTGAAGGCTCTGGACGTCCTGCCCTATCACGACATGGCAAAGCCGAAATATCAGGAGCTTGGTCTGGATTACCCCCTTGGCGACACACCTCCCCTTACAAAGGAACAGGCCGTGGAGGCAAGGGACATCATTATCAAAGGTATCAAAGACGGGCTAAGGTCTGAAAAGGAGTAAAGCTATGAAAGGTAAACTTATCGTATTCGAGGGACTTGACGGCAGCGGAAAGAACACTCAGTCCGGCATCGCCTTCGACAAACTGAAAAGCTCCGGAGCACAGGTGATGAAGGTCTCTTTCCCCAACTATGAGAGCCCCTCCGGACAGCTCATAAAGATGTATCTCAGCGGAGAATTCGGCAGGTCTGCTGATTCAGTCAACCCCTATGCGGCGTCAAGCCTCTATGCGGCTGACAGGTTCGCAAGCTACAAGACCGTCTGGGAACAGCACTACCTCGCAGGGGGAGTGGTCATCGCTGACCGCTACACCACTTCAAATGCCATCCACCAGTGCTCAAAGCTGCCGGAGGACAAGTGGGACTCCTTCCTTGAATGGCTCTTCGACTATGAGTACGGGAAAATAGCTATTCCGGCGCCTGACAGGGTCATTTACCTCCGTGTGGACCCGGATATAAGTCAGGAGCTCATGAGCGGAAGGTACAACTCCGATGAGAGCCGGAAGGACATCCACGAAAGGGACCTGGAATACCTGAGAAGGTCCCGGCTGGCTGCGGACTACTGTGCTGAGAAGCTGGGCTGGCTGACAGTGGAATGTGCCGGACCTCAGGGGATGCGTACCATTGAGGACATAGCCGCCGATGTGGAAAAGCTCCTTGGGTGAAAGAAAACAGAAATAAACAAGGCCCCGGAATGTTCCGGGGCCTTTATATTATTCTTCATCAGTTCCGTCCTCATCGAGCATCTCAGGGACGAGCTCAACGGTTATGGGCTCCGCCTGGATGTCCACCTCGCTGAGGGACTCCTCACAGGCTATGAGAGCTTCCGGGTCGTAGATGCCGGCACAGGAAACGTCGTCGCCGCTGCCCATGCGTGAGAGCTCCGGCAGGAACTCCGTGAGCTGCTCAAAGCCTTTGTCAAGGCCGTTCTTGCTGAAATTCAGTGCAAGCTCCTTGTAGAACTCCTTGAGCTGTTCGTGGCTGTAGTAGGAGTTCTCGATGCCGTCAGTTCCCAGGAATATAGCCGCAGGGATGTCGTCGCCGGCAAAGAAGGCACATCTGCCAAGGTCCATGGCCTCGTCCTGGCAGAGGGAGGTGGTTATGTTGTCGTGGCACCGCTTGTCCCGTGGGACCGGCTCTTCTGCCTTTCCCCCTGAGGATATGGTGACGCAGGTGCCGTCGCCTATCTGCATACAGAATGCGTAGGTGTCTGTGACTGCCGCAAAAGCAAGGGTAGTGCCGTAGGCATCGGAGTAGCTGCCGTTCATGTACATTTCCCTGTAGTAGCTGAACTTCTCAGGGATGCGGCTCAGCTCCTCCTCGGTAAATGGATGCTGGGTGTAGTCCTCCAGTATCATTTCTCTCCAGCGGCTGACAATATCGTGCCAGAGCTGCTCAAAGAGGGAGAGGCGGCGGGTCTCATCAGCGAGGACGTCCTCGGCGCCTTCAAGGCTGCTGATGAATCCCTCAGTGCAGTCGTAGGCGGCTTTTACAGCGAACTCCGAGCCTTTTTCGGTCCTGAGGTACTGTAAGCTGCCGTGTCCGTCGGCGGTAGCGGCAAAGACGAAACTGTCATTATTGGATTCAAAGGAATAGTCCTGACAAATGAGCTTGCGGGCAAGATGTGAAGCTCCGACGCAGGTACAGGAGAATGACGAATATTTGTCCATACTTACCACCTTTCCGGATTAATTACTTCTATTGTACAGCAAATGCAACTGTTTGTCAAGTCCCCCCAGCCAGCCGAAGGCTGGGCTGGCCACGTTGGCGCTTGCTGCGCTCGCTTACTCACCGGGGAAGGCCTCATCTGCTTTCGCATACGGCACCGATTTAAGGGCGGTACATGACTTTTAATTCGGAATTCGGAATTAGGAATTAGTGGTGTCCCCTTACAGCCAGCGTGACGCTGGACCCAAGCACGTTGCCGCTCGTAAACTCGCTCACTATGTACAAAAGACCTACTCTGCTTTCGCATACGGAACCAATTGAAATGCCGTAAGCGAAAGTCCTCAGTCAGCCCTCTTCTCGAACCACTCACGCATAACGGAGAATATCTTCACCAGCTCGTCCTCCTCTATAACATAAGGAACCATTGTGTACATATATTTAAGAAACGGTCTGCTGAAAACTCCTCTGTCATAGGCAAACTTTTTGAATCCCTCCAGACTGCGGCTGTCCTTTACCTCTATGCAGGTGCATCCGCCCATTATGCGGACTTCCGCTATCTCCGGAGAGCTCAGTCCTGCAAGCTCCCGGCGGCTTATCTCCTCTATGCGCTTTATCCGGCTGAGATAATCGCCTTTCTCAAACAGCTCTATGGACTTCAGTGCCACGGTGCAGGCAAGGGCATTTCCCATGAATGTGGGACCGTGCATCAATGCGTGTGTGGGGTCGTCGCTGAGAAAGCCTTCCCAGACCTTCCTGTTCGCTACTGTGACTGCGTGGCCGATGTGACCTCCGGTGAGGGCCTTTCCAAGCACAAGGATGTCCGGGAGCACAAGGTCTGCCACAAAACGGTTCCCTGTCCGGCCGAATCCTGTGGCCACTTCGTCAAAAATGAGCAGAACATCGTACTGGTCGCAGAGCTCCCTTGCCCGTTCGAGGAAGGATATATCGTACATCCTCATTCCTCCGGCACCCTGTAAAAGAGGCTCCACGATAAAGCAGGTGAGGGTGTCGCCGTACTCGCTGAATGCCTTTTCAAGGGCTGACAGCTCTGTGGGGATGTGGAAAACTCCCTTTTTCTTCTCGTTCCTGTTTCCGAATGCGAAGTGGTAGTCCTCGTCATCGCCTACCTCCATTGCCTTGAAGGTGTCGCCGTGATATGCGTGTTCAAGAGCGAGGATGTTACTGCGTGAGGAGCCCCGGTTCGTATTGAACTGCAAGGCCATTTTCAGTGCTACTTCAACTGCCACACTGCCGGAGTCGGAGAAAAAGCAGTAGTCCAGGTCGCCGGGGAGCCATTCCTCCAGCTTTGCAGAGAGCCGCTCTACCGGCTCGTGAGTGAGACCTCCCAGCATTACGTGTGAGAACTTGTCGGTCTGCTCCTTTATTGCGGCATTTATCTCAGGGTGTGAGTAGCCGTGGATGACGCTCCACCAGGAGGATACGGAGTCTATCAGGTCGCGGCCGTCCTCGGTGTAAAGGTGGACTCCTTTTGCGGAGCTTATCTTTATCGGCGGGTCAAGAGTCTTCATCTGTGCGTATGGATACCAAATCATAGCTGTCTCCTATCTGCAAAGAGCTGTCAGCTCTTCTGCGGTGATGTCTATATCGTCCGAGTCCTTTGTAACGCAGGCTATCACCGGCAGTCCGGTGAGCTCCTGACACATCAGGCGGTTGTCCTCCTGCATGATGTCTCCGGGGACCCAGTTGTTGAATATTATCCCACGTACAGGGATATTCCGGGACTTCATGTACTCACTGGTGAGCACGACGCTGTTTATGGTGCCCAGGCCAGCGTCTGCGACTATGAGGCAGGGGAGGTCAAGGGCGGAGATTATGTCCTCCAGGAAGATAGTCTGACCGTCGCGGCGTATGGGGCAGACGATGCCGCCGCTGCCCTCTGCAAGAACGAAGTCATATCTGCTGCGGACTCTTTCGTACCACTCACGGACCACATCCGGCTCAACGGGTCCGCCCTCTATTTTTGAGGCCAGGTGAGGGGACACGGCGGTCTTGTAGATGTAGGGGCACATCTCTTCAAGGGGCTGGTCCGTGCCGGAGACTGTCTTTACGTGGAGAGCGTCGCCGGGGATGAGCTTTCCGTCGGGACCGGTCTCGTTGCCGCTCATTGCGGCCTTGAAGTAGCCGGCACTTACTCCGCCGCTAAGCAGTTTTTTCAGAAGAAGTCCGGTGACGTAGGTCTTTCCCACGTCTGTTCCTGTACCTGTGATGAAATATCCTCTGTTCATGTCTTATCTCCTTGAAATGTCAAATCCCATGTCTGTGAGCATGGCGGTGTCTGCGTTTATGTCGTTGCCGGAGGTGGTGAGCATATCTCCGGTGATAGTTGCGTCTGCACCGGACCGGAAGGACTTTCTTCCGCAGTCTGACATGAGGTCACGGCCGGCGGCCAGCCTTATGCCGGCTTCGGGGACGATGTAGCGGAATATAGCCACAGTCCGCAGTATGTCCTCCTCGGTAAGGCGGGGGAGCCCCTCCAGAGGGGTCCCCTTGATAGGCATGAGTGCGTTTATCGGCACGGAGCATACTCCAAGCTCCGAGAGGGTGAGGGCCATGTCTATGCGGTCCTCCCAGGTCTCGCCCATGCCGATTATCCCTCCGGAACAGACCTCCAGACCTGCGTTCTGAGCACGTTTTATACAGGCTGTCTTGTCGTCGAAGGTGTGGGTGGTGCAGATGTTGGGAAAATTCCTCCGGGAGGTCTCGATGTTGCAGTGATAGCGGCGGACTCCTGCTTCACGGAGCCTGCGGAACTGCTCGTCGGTGAGCAGACCGTGTGAGCCGCAGAGCTCGATGTCTACCTCTCTGTGCATACGGCTGTAGGCCGAAACTGCCTTCTCGAAGTCAGAAGGACTGAGGGTCCTGCCGGCGGTGACTATTGAGAAACGGTGTACTCCCTTTTCGGCATTGTGGCGGCACTCCTTGATTATGCTCTCCTCGTCAAGGAAGGGATACTCGTCTATGCCGGTGCAGTTGTGGGCGGACTGAGCACAGAACTTGCAGTTCTCAGGGCATTTTCCGCTGCGTCCGTTGATGATGCTGCAAAGGTCAACTCTTTCCCCGCGGAGGGCTGCCCTTATCATGTCAGCTCCACGGAAGAGAGTTTCAGAGTCAGCGGTGAGGAATACTGATGTGTCGTCGGAGCGGTCTATGCGGCGGCCGGCGATTATCTCCTCAGCAAGTTTTATCATATCCATAAAAATTCTCCTTTCAGGCAGTTATCTTTTTCATTGCAGGGATGAGTCTGCGGCCAAGTACTGATGAGAGCACGCAGAGCAGGATGTCTCCGGGGACGGGCACCAGGAAGCAGTACAGGAACAGGGGCCAGATGCCTATGGGAGTCCCCAGCCAGAACCGGCTGATGAGCCAGTAGTAGAGCATTCCCATTGCGTAGACTGTGAGAAGTCCGGCAAAGCAGCCTGTGAAGAGTCTTTTCATGGTGAGAGGGCCGCTGTATATTATGGTGCCGGTCAGGTATGCTCCTGCGATAAATCCCAGTATATAGCCGAATGTCGGGCGGAGCACATAGCTTATGCCGCCTCCTCCGGTGAAAACGGGAAGTCCGGCAAGTCCCAGCAGGAGGTATACTCCGCAGGCAGCGGCACCCTTCTTTCCGCCCAGAAGCACTCCGGCAAGGGTGGTGAACAGGAATTGCAGTGTGATAGGACACACCGGTATGGGGATGCGGATATATGCTCCTGCGATTATCAGGGCAGTGAACAGGGGTATCATAGTCAGGTCTTTTGTTTTCATGGGAGTCTCCTTTTTTCGGGATACAAATATTTTACCGGAAATATTATACCACGGCCGGCCGGGTTTGTCAACCGGAAACAGCAAAAAAGGTTGACGTGCACAGCGGAAAGTGCAGAATTACCCTATAAATCCGCTTTTTTTTAGAAATATCATTGTGCAGTATAACGATTGACTTTTTCAATGACGATATGCTATAATTCTAATATGTATTGCTGTGTGGCCGGCTATATACAGAGAATTTCCGGCGGTCAGCAGTCATGAGATACTATTCCGCTTGTACGCTGAGGCAGGGATACGGGACAAGCTCTATGCGGACAGGCAGCTAAGGAGGAAAAGATGACAAGAGACCAGATACAGGCACAAAGCCTGGACAAGATCAAGCGAATGAGCGTATGGATGATAATCGGATACGCCATTATCGTCATTGCTGCTGTACTGGGGATAACAGTTTTTGCAGTGCACAAGTATGACAACGTAATGAAGGACAAAGTGAGCTCCCTGACTTCATCACTGAACGTTCAGATGAAGCTCAATCTGGACAGCTACCTTTCAAGAATGGAGACCGTCGGCACTCTGGCGTTCTCTGTTGACAATGCCTACACCTACGACGCATCAGATGCCTCAAATGACGAATATGAGGCACTCAACATCGAAAAGCAGATATCTGATGACCTGAAGAGCCTCTGCCTTATGGAGAACTTCGTGGACTACGGCATAGTTTACCGCAATAACCACACTGTAGGCAAAATTTCAAACGGTACCACACAGCTCTTCGGAAACAGCCTTTTCGAGGAGATGGAGGCTATCATGACCCGTGACAGGACTCACGACGGCTGGAAGACAGGATGCAGGGGAGACTACGAGCGTGTATACTACGTAAAGCGCATACACGACAACGCTGTTTTCGTTATCTCCTTCTATACCGCCGAGCTCTCAAAGGTCTTTGAGAACCCTGAGACCCTCAGCGATATGACTGTCCGTCTTACCGATACGTCCTACAATATCATCTATTCATCGGCTAAGGACGAGCCCGGCTCTATGATGCCTTCGGATATACTCAAGCCTATCCAGGGCAAGGATACCGCTACTATCACCGACGACGACAATATGACTACCGTTAATATCTCCAACGGAGACTGGTACGTCATCTGCTCAATACCCACTAAGGTCATCCTCAAAGAGGCTGACGACATCCGGAAGATAATCTACGTCATGGCTGTACTGGCTGCTCTTATCGCTGTTGCAGCAGGTGCGTTCTTCGTAAGACGTATGGCTGACCCTGTCGGCGCTGTTACCGGCAGCCTCTCAGACGAGATAAGCGAGGACGGCTTCAACAACGTTCTCGGAAGCAGATTCTTCCGTGACAAGGCCGATAACCTTATCTCCAAGAGCTCCGACAAGCAGCTCTTTGCCCTTACTGTTATCGACGTTGACAACTTTATGGAGATAGTCAACACCTTCGGCAGAGACTTCGCTGACGCTCAGCTCACAAGAATGACCATGCTCATCCACGAGGTATACGGCGAGCCGGAATGTATCGGACGCCTTGCTGAGGATACCTTTGCTGTTCTTACAAAGTCCTCCGACGGCGACGCTGAAAAGTTCAAGGGCGAGGTGGTCCAGAACGGCGTTGACATCTGCGACAAGTACAGCACCACTGAGCATACACCTACTATGGGCAACTTCAAGCTGTCTGCAAGCGTGGGAGCTTCTATCTGTCCCCTCTCCGGAAAAACATATCAGGAGATATGCGACAGCGCAAACAATGCACTCAGAGCCTCCAAGAATGAAGGCAAGAGCCGTTTCACACTTCGCTGAGAATGGAGGTATACTGATGAAAGCTATGAAAAAGATACTTGCCGCAGTATGCTGTGCTGCTCTCACTCTGTCCGCAGGATGCAGCAGCGGCCCTGTTGTAAAGTCCCAGACCAGTCAGGTGGAAATTTCCTTCTCCTGGTGGGGAAATGACGCAAGAAACAAGTACACTATCGAGGCTATCGAGGAGTTCGAGGCCCTTCACCCGGACATCAAGGTGAATTGCAGCTACTCCGAATGGTCAGGCTACGAGATGAGAAACAAGGTCTGGATGATCTCCGCTACAGAGGCAGACGTCATGCAGATAAACTACGGCTGGCTCAATACCTATTCCCCTGACGGACAGGGCTATCTCGACATCAACGACCTGTCAGCCTACGTGGACCTGAATAATTTCACTGAGAAGGACCTGGAGTACGGAAAGAACGGAAGGTTCCTCAACGCTATCCCGATAGCCATGAACGCTGAAACTGTCTACATAAACAAGACTATCTACGACCGCTACGGACTGGACGTCCCTAAGACCTGGGATGACCTTTTTGCCGCCGCCAAGGTGATGCGTGAGGACGACATCTACCCGCTGAGCGCCGCTTCAAAGTCCATGTGGCTCTACCTCATTACCTACGAGGAGCAGAGGACAGGCCGGAAGATACTCACTGCCGACGGTGACCTCAGCTTCAATGCCGGGGACTTCGCTGATATGATACAGTTCTACAAGAAGCTCATCGACGAAAAGGTCCTCCCTCAGGTGGAGTACTATGAGCGCCGTGAGCTGGATAATGAGACCTATGCCGGTTCTGTTGCCTGGGTCAGCGACGCTGAGAATTACTTCGGTGAAGCTGTTGAAAAGGGCCGTGAGATAGTCGCTGCGGATTACACCACTATGGACGGAAACAACGTGGGCGAGGGCTGGTACGCAAAGCCTGCTACAATGTACGCAGTCAGCAAGAATACAGCTCACCCCAGAGAGGCTGGTATGCTCCTTGACTTCCTCCTTAACAGCGAGGAAATGGCCGAGCACCAGGGCATCGAAAAGGGCATACCGCTCAGCCAGTCGGCAAGAGACTTCATGGCTGAGGAAGGCATCCTGGAGGGTATACAGTTCGAGGCATCCGAGAAGATGTCCCAGTACCCGCTTTCGGAACTGTCACCTGTCCTTGAGGACGGCGGACTCATAGACCTGTTCTTTGAGTACAGCAATGAGTTCATCTTCGATAAGGCTGATGCTGAGACCGCTGCAAATTCCTTCTATAAGGAAGCTCAGGAAAACTATTTCAGTTAAGGCAACACCGCACAAAGACCGCCTGACGTCTTTGTACTGAATCTGCTTGGATATTTTCCATCATCTTGCACAGAAATCCCTTGACATACGTCAGTATGCCTGCGAAATTTCTATACAATCTGACGAAAAATCTCACGGCGCATCTTCAGCACAATCTTTGTGCGGTATTGCCTTAAAATAAGAAAAGGGAGGCCGGTTGGCCTCCCTGTTTTTTATGCTGTTATGACTGGGAAATGAGCAGCTTTCTCATGAGTGTCAGGTCAAAGGGGTCAAGGACTCCGTCCTTTAGCAGGTCTCCGGCTGAGCTGTCTGTGAGCTGGCCGTCACCAAGGAGGTACCTCTGCATCATTACGATGTCTGCAATGCTGAACCTTCCGTCTGCATTGACGTCGCCTGTGACCTTTCCGGAAAGTGCCGCTGGTTCTATCACAAAGGCCTGACCGGTGCCGCCCCAGTACTCCCACTGGCAGATATTCGCCTTGTCCTCTGTGCTGATGTTATAGACGTCTGCACAGCCTGTGCCGCCGGAGCTCACTGTCATAAGTGCGTAGGAGCCGTCCTTGTTGGCACGGAATGTGAACTTCTGAGCGGTGCTGCCGGTGAAGTCTGAGAGGACTATGTCAGCGCCGTTTTCTGCGGAGCCGTTCTCAACTGTGAGAGCTCTGCCGTCTGCGGCAATAATGTGATACTGGCCGCTGCCTGCGGACTTCACTGTCCACTGCTGTGAGCCGGACTGTACTGCGCTGCCGCTGTTCTCTGCAAGATACAGGGAGCTGTTCACGTTCCTGAAGGTGTATGTCCCCTCCGGGACCTCCGGCCTTACGGGTGTTATCTTCCAGAGCTGGCAGTCGCCGCCCCAGTACTCCCACTGGTTGATGTTTCCGCCGTTCTCCAGTGAGAAGTCGTATACGTCAAGGCCTGCTGCATCTGCGGAGCACTTTGAAACTATGCCGTAGTATGTGCCGTTTTGTACCAGCTTCCAGAGCTGTGAGTCTGCGCCGGTGTATGCGGAGAGCTCAACATTTGCGCCGTTCTCGGAGGAGCCTCCCGCAACTGTAAGGCATTTACCCTCGTGAGCCAGTGAGCGTATCACACAGTAGCCGTTATCTGCGGCTTCTATACGCCATTCCTGGTGCTTTCCGCCGGTCTTGCCCCACTGCTGGATGTTCGTACCGTCGGAGGTGTCTCCGCCGGCAAGGTCAAGGACCAGTCCGCTGTTCTTGTTGGTGATGAAATATGAAACTCCGCTGAGAAGGGAGGTGTCACCGATGACAGGAGAGCTGCTGCTGCCGGAGGCTGTCTCAGGAGCGTACACAAGGCTGCTGCCGTGGGACATGAGGTCCACATTGTCCTCTGAAGCGCTGTAGGCAGTCTTTTTGCTGCCCCATACGCAGGTGTTGTTTCCAGTTGCTGTGAAGGTCATGCGCTGGGTCATAGCTGAGGACTCGTCTGCCTGTACCAGGAATGCGCCCTTGTAGGTAACGCCGCCGAAGGTCAGGGACATATAAGGGGAACCGCTTTCCATTTTCCAGGTGCCTGTGATGTCGCCGGAGACTGTGCCGTCGGCATTGAGGCTGATATTCTTAGGCTTTTCAACGTCCGCACTCTGCTCATTGACGAACTTCTGGTTCAAGGTGTGGAAGATGAACTCATAGTTTCCCACAACTGCGTCAGAGGAATGTCCCACGTCTGAGAGGGACTCTCCTGAGAACTCGTAGGCAGCGGCAGTTGGCCAGCCGTCCTCGTTCATTATCATCTGGTGGACTCTCACCTCATGGAAGCCGTAGGCATCGTCGAACTTTGTGTGGTATACCACATAGAGCCTGCCGTCGTCGTCCATAAGTGCGGAGTTGTGGCCCTGTGCCTTGTAGGGACGGCTGTTGCAGGACCACTGGTAGTTGCTCATGAGCCTTTCGCCTATGGTGCCGCCGATGTTGTCGCCGCCGTTGGGGAATATGGCACTGTTGCCGTTCTGGTCAACGTAGGGTCCGTTGGGGGACTCGCTGCGGAAGATACGCATATTGTATCCGCCGTTGGAGTTGAAATAGCCGTAGGACAGGAAGAGGTAATAGTAGCCCTTGCTGCTGTCGGGAGCCTTCATGTACTCGATATACGGGCCCTCTCCCGATGCCCACTGTCCTCCTGCAACATGAGTGCCCAGGTAGGGGTCAGAGTAATTCCTGGTGTAGGGGTAGGTGACATTGTAGTCCCTGAGACCGGTCTGCTCGTCCAGCTCAAGCATATAGATGCCGCCGAACCATGAGCCGTAGACCATCCACAGCTTGCCGGACTCGTCGTAGAATACTGCCGGGTCTATGGCATTGGTGCCGTAAGCCGCATTCCAGCGGCCGTTGGAGCCCAGATAACGGCTGAGGTCCGGGTTTGAGCCAAGGACCTTCTCAACGTCGGTGTTCTTGTAGCTGTTGGCTGCATTGGCCGGGTTTGTCTCAAATCCGGAGTAAACTATGGTGTCCTTGTAGGTGTAGGGGCCGTCGATGTTGTCGGCGGTGCAGAGCACGATAGAGCTGTGCCAGTCAACTCCGTTCACCGAGAGGTACATACAGTACTTCTTCATGTCCTTGTTGTAGATGATGTCCGGAGCCCACATATTTCCGGCAAGGTTATAGCCGGCAGAGGTATTTGACCACTTCTCCGGTATAGCCAGGTCGGTGTAGATGTTGCTGAAAAAGGTAGTCCTTGTTGAGCCGAGGTTTGAATTTGCGGCAGAGGTCCAGTTCATGAGGTCTGTGGACCTTGCAGCTCCCAGGTGGGAACCGATGATGTAGTAGCTGCCGTCCTCCAGCTTTACAACCGAAGGGTCATGGACTGATGCACGGGCAAATTCAGCAGATGCCCTCTCCGGTGCAGGGGCAATGACTGCCGAGCCGGCTGCTATCACACAGGACAGCAATGCAGCGGCTGACTTTCTGATATTCATAAAACTCCTCCTTTGGCCTTTTTTGGACGGCAGTCCGCCTAAAGACTGTCCTCCGTGACCATATCGTTACAATGATTTTATAATATTTCATGAATAATGTCAATAACAAAACGTATTTTTTTACTGACTTTTCATACCATTGCCCCGTTTTGAAGCGGATTGTCATTGACATAAAATTAACATTGTTGACTTACTGCCGGTTTTATGGTATTATAAATAATATCTATACCCTGATTATAGCGAAATACAGGCCTTACCCGAAGAGGTCAGATACAGCGAGGTCATTATGTTAAGTGATAATATAAAATTCCTGCTGAGTGAGATGTCAGCAGACAACACCACTATCGCAGCCTATGCAGGCTGTACACGAGCGGCTTTCAGCAGGATGCGGAACGGCACAAGGAAGTATTCCCCCGGCAGCAGGACTGTGCGGAAATTCCTGGAGGGAGTCTATGACTTCGCTGAGGATACCGGCAGGCTCGGACTCCTCTGTACCTTGCTGGGCCGTGACAGCGGCTCCCGTGAGGAGCTCATATCCGGCCTGACAGCATGGCTTTTTTCCAGTGACCCTGTGGCTGAGAGAATGAGCCGCACCGACCCTGCGGAGTTCGGAAAAAAGCTGAGCATCATAATGGCTCTTGCCAATATTTCCGGCAGCAGCCTCAGCCGGGAGCTGGGCATTGACCCTTCATACGTAAGCCGTATACGCAGCGGAGAGCGCCTGCTCCGTCACGGAGACAAGCTCTCGTTACAGCTTTGCCGCATCCTGACAGAAAGTATAATTTCCCGGAAATGTCAGCATGACCTTGCAGAGCTTGTGGATGTACCTGCGGAATTCGTTACCGAGGAGGACGCTCCGGAGCTGGTATTTAACTGGCTCTTTGAGAAGTCTGTTAACGGAGACCACCATGCTGTCAGGGCTATGCTCAACATCATTTCCACCCTGTCTCCTGTGGAGGCAGAGACTCTGTCAGATGCTCAGAAAGTCACATTGAAGAAATCAGTTTACTCCGGCGACTCCGGCTTGCAGGATGCCGTCCGGAGGTTCCTTGCAGAGTCCGCAGAGCGTGGGTCAGGGGAGATATGGCTCTACTCCGACCGCAACATGGACTGGCTGGCAAGTGCCTTCCGCAGAGAATGGGCCGGCCTGATGCAGAAGTGTCTGGAGCTTGGGATAAAGGTGAAGATAATACACAACATCGACCGCAGCAATGCTGAGCTCATAGCTGCCATAGATAGCTGGCTGCCTCTCTACCTCACCGGAGGCATCGAGTCCATGTACTGTTCGGAAAAGTCCGGCGGAAGGTTCAGCCACACACTGTTCCTGTCACCGGGAAATGCCTGTGTATCCGGGTTTTCAGTAGTCGGTGCGGAGGAGTCCGCTCATTATGAGTATATAACCTCGCTGACTCGTCTGGAGGGAAAGGCCTGTGAGTTCAATATGCTGATGTCACGGTGCCGCCCTCTTCTGAAGTTCAGCAGAGTACCCGGCCTTGCCGTCGGCAGCTATGACATCTACAACCTTGACGATATACAGATATGTATAGGAGAAAATGACGTCATTCTCAACAAGCTGACTGGGCAGTTCATGAGCTTCACGATAACTCACCCATTGCTGTGCCGTTCTATCCGCAGCTTTGCCGAAACGGTCTGCGGAGCTTCTCCCCAGCGCTGCCATACCTGAATAAAACAGCGGACCGCTTATCTCAGGCAGTCCGCTGTTTATGTTATGACATTGAAATGAGAGCTTTTCTCATAAGTGTCAGGTCGAAGGAGTCGAGGTGCTCGTCCTCATAGAAGTCAAGAGCCTTCCAGTTGTGCAGCTTTACGTCGTCTCCAAGGAGCCAGCGCTGGAATAGCACCAGGTCTGCAAGGCTGAACTCCCCGTCACCGTTTGCGTCACCCTTTACAAAGTCATTGTCCGGGTCAGTCGTTGTTGTTGTGGTAGTTGTTGTTGTGGTTGTGGTAGTAGTTGTAGTAGTAGTTGTTGTTGTTGTGACGGCAGTCGTTGTTCCGGTGCCGGAAGGGTCGTAGGGCTCTATTCCGGTCTCAAAGGCGAGAATAGGATACTCCCCTTCGCTGTAGGCAAAGTGGTCACCGAGAAGGTCTGCGAAGTCCGGCTCGTACATAAAGTCATCAGACTGCTCCGTGACTCCGCTTGCTGCTGTGTAGCCTTCCTTTGTGATAAGGTCCGAGAAGTGGCAGTTTGTATAGGTCACTTTTCCGCCGTTGGACTGAACAACGCCAACAAGAGCGTTCAGTTCCTGGGTGCCGTTAGTGGAGGTTATTTCGCCGGTGCTGTAGAAGTT